>JBEBSO010000059.1:0-11324 GCA_040394275.1 Telluribacter sp. | reverse complement strand
ACCATACCGCTTCCTCGTTGCACAGCTTATCATTCTGCGGACAGCGGTTCCTTTCCAGGTATTTGTTGTAATCCAGCTGTTCCGGCGAATACATCTTTTTGAAGTTTTTGGTCTGAAACGCATGCGCGAGGAACGGCTGCGTATTCAGGGGAGTGTAACCGCTGGAGCAGGGTACGCCTTCCGCCGCCAATGCCCTCAGAAACGCCGCGCGCGGCAGCTCCTTAAACGCTTCTTTTTGATAGCGGAAAGGAAAAAGGTGAAAGGATACCCTTGTGATCCGGCTGTCCAGCTTGTAGGGGACGATCCCGGGGATGGTTTCCAGCCTGGATTTCAGGTAGGCCGCATTCTCCGTACGGATGGTCGTCTGCGCTTCCAGCCGCTTTAACTGGGCCAGCCCGATGGCTGCCTGATATTCGGTAAGGCGCAGTTTGGATCCAAACATAGACAGGCCCGACCCGTGCTTTGCCACCATGCTGCCGTATGCAATACCGAAGTTATGATAGGAATGGCACCGGTCTATGAATTCCTCATTGTCGCTGACGATCGCACCGCCTTCGCCTATCGGGATGTTTTTCGAATTCTGAAAGCTAAAGCACCCGGCATCGCCGAAAGTACCCACCTTTTTGTGATTGACCTCGGAAAGCCAAGCCTGGCAGGCATCTTCCACCACCACGAGGTTGTGCTTCCGGGCTATCTTCATAATGGCTTCAATATCACAGGGGATACCTGCAATGTGCACGGGAAGAATAGCGCGGGTACGGGGCGTAATCTTCGCTTCGAGCTTGCTCACGTCCATCTGGAAGGTCTCCGGGTTCGTATCCACAAATACCGGCATGGCCCCTGTCTGCAGGATGGCCTGGGGAGTAGCAATAAAGGTATAGGGCGACATGATCACCTCATCGCCCCCGCCCACATCAAGGTTGGTCAGCGAGCAGATCATGGCATTGGTTCCATTGACCGTGGTGACACAGCGTTTGGCGCCCACGGCTTTTGCCCAGGCTGTCTCAAACTGCTCGACGACTTTCGCCCGTGACCACACACCGCTTCTGAGCGCTTCAAGCACCGGCGGCTCATCCGTCTCCGCATTCCACATGGGCCATTTCGGCCATTGCGGCTTTTTCGGGCTGCTCAATACAGGAGGACTTTGGGGGATGATGGGGGCATCCATCCCGGTTAGCGGCTGTTCTGCGGGGATAAAAGCCGATACGGAATGCATGCCCAGCACCGTGCCGGCACCGGTCAGCAAATTCTGCCTGATAAATTTTCGTCTCGTGTTTTTCTTATTGAATTGCTTCATCATTTTTGACTTAAAACTGGATTAGAATTTCAAATTTGATCGGCACATGGATAGGATTGCCGACAAGTTAACACCTCTGTCTTCCTTTTCAAAATTAAACACAATCTAATATAGTTTCAATCCGCACCCCCTGCCGCCGCACCGGCGTGAAAGGCTACGGAACACGCTTCAGCACCTGTCGATAAGCCGGGCAGGAAGCAAAACGGACTTCATCGGCCAAATTTAAATTGACTAAAAAAGGCATGTCCGGCCGAAGCCGGCGATCATCTCACCCGCGACATGGTACGCTCCCACCTGAGCAGTCCCGCACAAAAAGGCAGGGTTTCGCCTTCCCATTTCAGGTAGGTTTCCCGGATGGCCTTATACACTTCCGGGGCTTTTTCCGACAGGCACAGGAAACCATCTAAGGAGGAAATCTGCGCCGGGTCTTCTCCTTTTCCGGCTATGTTGGCCCGTGTCACCGTCCTTTCCGGGTTCAGCACATTTTTCAGCAGCGTATTGGCAAAGCGGGTCATTTCCTTTTCGTCAAAACCGAACCCCATCCGGCTGGCCGCTGCTACCAGGTTGACCGTGATCGATCCGTAAGAAATGCTTTCCGGACCACCAAAAGGCTTGAGAAACCGCATATTTTCGGAAATATTATCGGCAGGACTCCACCCGGTCGTCGTCACGGGCTCATACCAGTAGTCCCAGCTGTAGGTATCGTTTTCCGCATGATACCGCAGCCGGTTTTTAAAATGGCTGACCATCCGTTTCGAACGCTCCAGGTAACCCTGCTTACCCGTCAGCCGGTACAGCGCAAGCTCGGTGCAGACGTGCCAGGCAATAAAATTGTAAGGCAGACCGATGTTGTCCCAGGGAAAAGATTCACCCTTTTCCGAACACAGGTAGTATCCTTCGTCCTTACCCGGACCGTCACGCCAAAGCCGGGAGGATGCATCCTTGTACGACTCTTCTGCGGCTTGTATAAACCGGTCGGCTACCGGCCACAGGTCCTTCAGGGACGTATCCTTCTTTGTGAGTTCGGCAAAACGCATCAGCGGCTCATAAATCAGCCCCACATATCCTACGAAAGCCAGCGGTATGGGAGTAAGCAGCGCGGCCTGCGCAGCGGGCCTTCTCCCGGGATGCACCTTCGTCACCCGCAGCAGGTGCGACTTTTCCGTAACATTTCCGGGCTTCGCGTTGGGCGGAGCCGCCGGGTCATTCACGATTTTTTCCACGTATCTCTCATCGGAAGGATCCAGGCTCAGGTCGGAGAAGGTCTCCGTCCGCTTTTTCCGGTCGTTGGTCACCAGCAGGGTAAAACGGGAACCCTCGCCGGGAATTACTTCGGCTTTCGTGGAGTTGTTGTAATCATAGGTGGTAGACCGGAGCTCTATTGCAGGATTTCCTGCCGCATCGGTAAGCGTGTATTCTGCCGTTACGAAATCCCTCGACATGCTCCAGGCCGGCCGGCTTTCACCGGAGCCGTCCTTTATTCCCCTGCGGTCATCCCGGCTGCTGATCACCCATTCGCCCCGCGACGCAAGCTCGTCCAGGTACTTCCGGTCGCCGGTTGCCTCGAAAAGATCGGCCAGTACCCGCAAGATGTAGGATTCACCCCAGGCCAGGTCCGCCGCATCGCGTACTTTTTCCCTTGGATGCTTATCACGACGGGCTTCGAGCAGCTTATCTGCCCGTTCCACGCTTATTTTCTCCTTATCGGACGTAATCTTCCCGCCCTGTCCTTCCGCCGTCGTCACGAAGGCCGCTCCGCTGACAAGGACAAACAGGAGGGCGCAAAATCGCGACAAGCCGCAAAGGCGCCACCCATGAGCAGCAATACTATCGTTTGTATTCATGTGAATGAGAAGTTGGATAGTTTAATGAGTTCAAAAATTCAACGGATTTGACTATAGAACCACTTAGACAGCTTTAAGCCCGTTCACCGGCTGCTTTTATTCATCCCCGGTTTGTGTGCCCGGCAGCGGAAAGCCACCGGGCACGATTATATCCGGGCACTATTTCCATTCCGGGTTCTGAACCAGCCGGGGATTCAAAGCGAGCTCGTTGACCGGCAGGGGCCACAGGTAGTGCTTCCGGGAATCAAATGACCGTCTTGCGGCCGCCTGCACCAGGATGTAGTTGTCCGGCGTAAGATTGGGATTTGCACCCGACGGCTTGAATCCGCGGTCCTTCTCAAAGAAATAGGCGCCGAGCACCTGCCTGGGCAGCTCGATCTCGGCAGTTTTCCAGCGGATCAAATCCCAGTAGCGGAATCCCTCGAGCGCAAGCTCCACGCTGCGTTCGCGCCGGATCTCCGTCCGCATATCCAGGTGGTTCGCGGTCACAAAAGCATTGGAAAGGGCTTTTACCTTTCCCCGCTGGCGCAGGAGATTAATGCTTTTGTCCAGGTCCGCATCGGAGATCTGCCCGTCAAGCTCAAACAATGCCTCCGCATAAATCAAAAGTACCTCTCCGTAGCGGATCACCGCGTAGTCAATAAAGGAGGTACCTGCACCCACCGTACCCGGATCTACAAATTTGCGGGGACAATAGCCCGTGACATGCCAGGTCAGTGACGGCCCGGTATATTCCAGGCCGAGTATATAGGGATCGCCCGGCTTCATCACGGTTTCGACAAGCCGCTCGTCCCGGTTGGTAAAAATAAGCGCAAAGGAATCGGGCGGTGCGGCCGAAGGATTCACCGGCAGCCCGTCTTTGGTCAGGTAGGTATCGACCAGCGCCCGGGTTGGGTTGATGCCGCCGTTTACAATCACTCCCGTATTGAAACTCGTCACGACGTCGTTCATGCTGTTTCCATTTACGCGGACCAGGATGTTTTCTTTGTTCTGCGGGCCTTCACCTGCGGTTTGAAACAAATTGAAATAACTGCCGAACAATTCATGCTCCCCGCTTTCCATAACGGCTTGCGCGGCCTGACGCGCGATGGTCAGGTGTTTAACGGCGTTTCCTTTCCCGTGAAATTTTGCAAACGTACCTTCATGCAGCGCCACCCTGGCCTTCAGGGAAATCGCCGCCGTGCTGGTCACCCGGCTGTATCCTGCCGCGCCCCGCTGCCCCGGCGTCGGTAAAAGCTTTATGCTCTCGTCCAGGTCATGGTAGATCGCGTCCACCACCTCCTCCCGCGGGGTTCTCGGCGCCATAAGCTCCGGCGAGTCTTCTTTCAGCGGCCTGAGGATCAGCGGCACGTCCCCATATTTCTGCACCAGCTGCGCATGTGCCCAGGCCCTGAAAAACAAGGCTTCCCCGACATAGCTGCTGACGATATCCGGCCTGACGCCGGCTTCAATGGTGATTTGGGATTTTTCGATGACATTGTTCGCCGCACGTATCAGCTGGTAAGGCTGATTGTAGTCCGTCGCCGTCGCCGGGACCTCTCTTGTCCCGTCGCTGATGGGGTCAGGCAGGGCGCCGAAGCCGTGGTCCGACCAGGTGTCGGTCAGGTTGGGCAGCTGGGGCAGAAAAGTATACAGGTAGTTGGTTGCCGATTTCAGGTCACTTTCGCTTCTCCAGAAGGAGGCGTCGCTGATGGCGTCTTCCGGGATACGATCTACGTCGCAGCTGCTGAATACCAGAAGAAAGCTCAGTATATATATGTTTTTTTTCATAATCAGGTTAAATTAAAAGACACATACAGATCTTCTTTTCGTCAAAAACTCACATTCATCCCAAAGGCCAGCGTGGCCGGGAATGGATAAGTAAAGTTGACGTTGTTCACATATTCGGGGTTGAACACCTTGTTGAATACCCCCATCCCCGAGACGGTGAGCAGATCCTGCCCGCTTACGTAGATTCTCGCCCTGGACACTTTCACCTTGCTCATGATACTTTCCGGCACCGTGAAGCCGAGCTGGATATTCTTCAGGCGCATGTACCGGCCGTCCAGCACCCACCGGTCGGCCCGCTGGTAATTGTGCTGTCCTCCCATGTAAGGCCGGGGAAACATGGCATCCCGGTTGGTTTCCGTCCAGTAATCCATGTGCATGGCGAGCGGTTGATTCCAGGCGGCGTCCTGGGGATTAATGGTCCCGTTGCCGGGTAAAAATTTGCGGGAACCTACTCCCTGCAGGAAGAAGGAAAAATCAAAGCCTTTCCACCTGGCACCACCCGTCACCCCGAACGTATAGCGCGGCTGGTCCACGCCCAGGTAAACCAGGTCGCCGTGATCGGCCAGGGTACCGTTGCCGATCGAGATCCGGTTGTCGTTGTTCTGATCGACATACTTCACGTCGCCCGCTCCGGTGACCGCGTTCTGGAACGCCCAGTCCGCCGCCTCGGCGTCCGACTGGAACAGGCCGCTGGTTTGGTATCCCCATATCGTACCCAACGGGTAACCCTCCAGTATATTTACTTTCCCCGCAGACACCACTTTTTGCCCTGCGTACCTGATCAGCCTGTTCCTGTTATCGGAAAGATTAAAGCCGACATTGACATCCACCTCGCCTACCTTGTCGCGATAGCTGGCCTCCACCTCCCATCCCCACGATTTGAGCACCCCGTTGTTTATCCTGGGCGTGCTCACGCCGAAAGTTGCCGGCAGCTGCTGCGGGGCGAGCATATTGCGGTTGTACTTGAGGTAATAATCGCCGCTCAGCGTCACTTTGTTGTTAAAAAAGCCCAGGTCCAGCCCTCCGTTGGTGGTTTCTACCGTTTCCCAGGTCAGGGTGGAAGATGGTACCACATTCTGGAAAAAATACGTAGACCGCACGCTGGGAAAGCCCATCGCCAGGTTGTCGTTCCGCTGCAGCATATTCATGAAGTCGTAGTTCCCGATGATGTTGGCCAGCGCGCTGCCGAGCTGGCCCCAGGAAGCCCGCAGCTTCACCTGTGAGAAAGGAGACCGCTTTGCAAACCACTTTTCCTGGTGGATGTTCCACCCGGCGGATGCTGACGGAAAAACCTTGACCCGTAACCCGCGGGCCAGCCGGGAGCTTTCATCCGACCGGACAGTCGCCTCGAAAAGAAGCCGGTCGTCATAGCTGTAGTTGACCCGGCCGAAATAGGATTTGGTAGCGTGGGTCGAGATGACCTGCGTGTTTGTTTTGGTGGTATTGTCACCGAGGCCCAGCGCCGGGAGATCATTGCTGACCAGGTTACGGGCTGCTGTCACGATCGCCGAATTCCGGACGTCTTCAAACTGGTACCCGGCCAGCGCGTCAAATTTGCTTTTCGGGCCGATATCCAGGTGATAGTCTGCCAGGAACTGCAGGTTATTCGACTCGTACGCACCGTTTGTGATGGTAAGGCTGTTCGGGTTGTTCATGTACATGTTGACAAACGTCCTTTGCCACAGCTCCACGGTACGCGAGAACAACTCGCGGTCGCTGCGGTTCAGCTTGGTCCCGTAGATGGCGCGCAGCTGCAGTCCCTTTACAAAATCTGCTGCCTTCAGTGTAAATACCCCATCCAGGTTGTTTTCGTCCAGGTTGTTATAGCCGCCCGCCACCAGGATCGCGTAGACACCCTGGATATCGCCTGCCGCCGAGCTCAGCCGGCCCTCCGGGGTGAAGATGGGATTTTGCATCCTTCTTCTGAAGGAATGGTTCAGCAGGTCGTTCACGTTGATCGACGGGGCTTCCTGTTTCTTTTTCGTATAATTTATCCGGGAATCAAGGGAAAAATACCTGTTGAGCTGCACGCCCATGTTCAGCCGGGCATTGTAGCGGTTAAACCGGTCGGGGCCGTCGCGGAAAGCGCCCTGCTTGGAATAGGTACCGAAAGAAGCCAGGTAGTTGAATTTACCCGTGCCGCCGCGCGCCGTCAGGTTGTGCGTCTGCATGGAGGTAAAATCCCGGATCATCTGTTTGGTAAAGTCCTGCTGGTTCAGGTAAACATAGTAGTTGGTATCCGTCGGGCTTATGTAATATTCCACTTTCCTGCGGATCAGGTCGAGCTCGTTATCATTGAAAGCGGGGGGCAGACCGGCATTCTTATTGGACAGGTTGGTGTAAAGCGCTTCATCCATCAGCGAAATCCGCCGGGGCACGTTGAGCATCCAGTCGATCCCGAAGAGGTTGGAATACTCGAACACCGTTTTCCCGGAGCTTCCCTTTTTGGTTGTTACCATGATCACGCCGCCGGCCGCCTGGGCGCCGAAGATCGCTGCCGCAGCGGCATCTTTCAGCACCGTGACATTCTCCACATCGGCAGGATTCATGGTCTGCAGCATACTGATCGGCGCCGGTACGCCGTCCACCACCAGCAGCGGGTTCACATTGCCGTTGGCCGAAGTGGCTCCGCGCACCTGTATCTGGATATTGTCCGCACCGGGCTGCCCGTTGGTCCGGGTCACGACCAATCCCGACATCGTCCCCTGCAAGGCATTGGCCAGATCGCTGACGGGCCGGTTTTCAATGGATTTGGCGCCGATGGACGAAACGGCCCCGGTGAGGTTCACCCTGCTCTGCGTACCGTAGCCCACTACGACCACCTCTTCGAGCGCCTTGTCATCGGGCATCAGCATGACTTCCATAGGCGTCCTGCTCACCGGCAATTCCCGGCTCGCATAGCCGACAAACGAAAAAACCAGGACGGCCTTGTCGTCCGGCACGCGGAGCACAAAGCCGCCCCTTGCATCGGTTACACCGCCCTGCTGCGTACCCCTGATCAGCACCGTCACACCCGGCAGGCCTTCCCCTTTCTCATCGGTCACCCTGCCCCTGACTTCCAGGGCGGTTTCCATCTCCTCCGTCACCGTCTGGCTGGTAGCCGGGACAGCCCCCTGTGCGGGTGCCGGGCCGGCCGGGTTCAGTATAATCTGGCCTTCCAGGATGCGGTAGCTGATCCGCAGGGGATCCAGGATCCTGGCCAGGACGTCCGACAGCTTTTGCTCCCGTGTACTGAGGCTGATCCGGCGGTCGGCCTTTATCGCACGGGAGCTATATACGAAACGTACATCCGCCTGCTTTTCGATGGTTCTCAATACCCGGCTCAGCTGGGTCTCCTGAACCTCCAGCGAAATAGACCTGTTCATAAACTCCTGGGCTCTTCCCACAGAAGCCAGCGAAATTTCCGTAAAGAAAATCCAGATCATTGTCTGGGTAAGTGATACTTTCATAATTCGCAAAAGAAAGCGATCCCGTTTAACGGATTTTTTCATAATTTTGCATGTTTTGTTAGACTGAGATTTAGGCAAAACGCGCCCTGCTCACCGTAGCAAGGTGAGTACTGTTTTACAGCTTCTTTTTGAAGGGGCATCGGGCTGGCCGTGGTAGCAACATGGCCAGCTTTTTTGTGTAAATTTGAATTATACCATATGTGATCAGGTTTAGGTGGTTAAAAGATTAGGTTCAGGCAGTTTAATCATTCACATTCTTTTCCATTCACCAGGATGGTGGTGCCTTTGATTTCATAGGATCCCTGGATGGCGGCGCAGATCAGGCCGATCTGCGCGTACAGCCCTTTGCCCGACAGATCAGCTGTCAGCGGGCATTCTCCCAGAGACTTCCTCTCCAGTTCTATTTCGATGCGATAGGTATCCGAAAGCTCTTTCAGGATGGCAGCCAGCGGCGTGTCTACATACCGGAAGGCGGGCAGCGAAACCTGCTCGTCCTTCTGCAGCGGGGCCGGCTCCTCCACCAGGCTGGTTACAAAAAGCTTGTTTTTATTTACGAAAGTGACCTGGTGGTTGGGATTGAGAACGACCCCGTTTCCGCCTTTGGCCGGCACGGAGAGGTCAGGCTTTGTATGATCGTATACCACTACGCGGCCCGTTTTTACCGCCACTTCCACGTCCCCGCTTTTTTCCGGGGCCCTGACCAGGAAGCTCGTGCCCAATACCTTGGTTACGATGGACCCGGCATATACGAAGAAGGGGCGGTCGGGGTTTTCACTCACCTCAAAAAAGGCATCTCCGGCCAGGAACACTTCTCTTTTTTCCGCTTCAAAGTATCCGGGAAAAGAAAGCTGCGCACCGGGGCTGAGCCTCACCCGGCTGCCATCTTCCAGCGTCAGCAATGTGTCCGAATCCTGCAGGTTCCTGATGCTTTTCAGGGCGGCAGACTGCGGCGCCGGGGCCGGGATGTCCCCGTTGTCGCCGGTTCCGGCCCTGAAAAAGCCGAACAACAGCAGCAGCGCGACTGCAGCGGCCACACCCATATGGACCGCATAACGCCTCCAGATCGGCCTTTCGTAAGCATCCTTCTCTTCCGGCGCCCCTGCGCCGCTGCTAACCATCTTATGCCATAGCCTTCCCTCCAGCTCCTCCCACTGCTCCTGCTCCAACGGGCGGGGCTCCTCTTCCAGCAGCCCGTACCATTCCTCGACAATCCTGCGTTCGGAGGGGGTGGCTCCCCCTGACAAATATTTTTTTAATAACGTGGCAAAATGACTCCGGCTCATATCTCTGGGTGTTTTCATCTATACTGTCGGACGAAAATGCCCAAGCCGCAAACAGGCTGCTTGTGTTATTGAAAAGTTTATATTTCAGCAGGAATTTATAGCTAAAAACAATAAAAAAATACAATTAAAATAAGAATGCTTCCGCGGAATAGTGCGTTTACAAAGTCAGGTTCAGCCCAAGCGCCGCCGTAGACGAGGAAGGATAGGCAAAGTTTGTCCTGTATGGAGCCTCGGGATCGAGAACTGCACCCACGGGCCCCAGCCGGGATATCGTAAACAGGTCCTGACCCATAACAAAAATCCGCAGTCCAGAGAGGCGAACCCTGGTCAAAAGCCGGGCAGGCAACGAATAGCCGAACTGCACCTGTTTCAACCGTATGTAACGGCCGTCGAGCAACCACTTGTCGGAATACTGGTAATTATAATCCTGACCTACTGTTACCCTGGGAAAAGTTGCCTGCCGGTTGTCCGGCGTCCAGTAATCCATATGCAGCTGAAGCGGCTGAACCCAGGCCTCCTGGTGGGGATTCATCAGGCCCATATTAGCAAAAAATTTCCTTTTGCCTACGCCCTGAAAAAAAAGGAAAAGTCAAAACCCTTCCAGCTGGCTCCGCCGTTAATTCCAAACGTATACCGGGGCTGGTCTGTACCCAGGTAAAAAAGATCCCCCGGCTCCTCGAGGCTGCCCCAGCCGAAGTCCAGTTTTTTGTTGCCGTCCCGGTCTACGTACTTGACGTCTCCCACAGTGATGCGGGAATTAAAATAAGGAGCTTCCGCTACCTCAGCCTCAGACTGCAGGTAGCCGTCCGTTTGGAATCCCCACAGGGAATTGACAGGAAATCCTTCCAGCACCCTCAACCTGCCATTGGATACCGTGCGCTGCCCGGCGTATGCTGTCACCAGGTTCTGGCTATCAGAAAGATGCCCTCCCAAGTGATAATGCATCTCACCGGCCTTGTCGGTATAGTTGCCTGAAATTTCCCAGCCCCATGACCTCATTTTCCCGCTACTTACACGGGGTGCATTTCCAAACTCACCCGGCAACTGGGATAGAAACCGGGTATTGTTGTTGTATTTTGAGAAATATTCAGCCGCCAGTTGCAACCGCCCTTCCAGTAACACAGCATCTGTCCCAAAGTTGGTCATGCCCACAATCTCCGCCATCTTGCCCGGCTCCAACTCATAGTCCGTGGGTGGAACACCGGAAGGCGCCCGCGAAACCCCGCTCATCCTCCCCCAGGAAGCTCTCAGCTTCAACAGCGTCACACCAGTATTGCGGGGAAACCATTCCTCCTTGCTCAGCACCCACCCTGCAGAAACCGAAGGAAGAAGTGCTTTAACCGTCCGAATGGAACGAAAGTCTGAAAGAAACCCTGCACTTAGCAGTAAGCGGTTGTCGTAATCGTAATGTACTTTTCCGAATGAAGCATAGCCGCCAAATGTGTGTAACTGCTCTGCTCTCGTGGTGTTTAAGCGGTCTTCGGGATGTACAACCGGGTTGTCGTTATCAGATAGCCCGGAAAATATAGTTAGAAAGTGGTGGTACTGATCCCATTCTGTCTGGATTCCTCCCTGGATGTTCAGACTGTGTCTTCCGGCTATATCCAGATGATAGTCCCCCAGCACCTGGGTATTGCTGTAAGCAGATGTCTTGTCGATAAGCTCCAGGCTATTCGGGTCG
>JBEBSO010000058.1:0-11350 GCA_040394275.1 Telluribacter sp. | reverse complement strand
AACCTGACGGCCGCCATCTCGACCATTGATTCCAACGCCATCGAAAACCGCCCGGTGACCAACCTGGCTACGGCGATGCAGGGTACTGTGCCCGGTCTGATCGTACAGCGGACTACCGGTCAGCCCGGTAACGAAGGGATCTCGATCCAGGTCAGGGGAGCTACCTCGGCCAACGGGAACATCGACCCGCTGCTGCTGGTAGACGGGGTGATCGCACCTATTTCCACCCTGCAGACCATCAACCCGAATGACGTTGACAACATCAGCGTACTGAAGGATGCGGCGGCGGCTGCGATCTACGGGGCCTCGGCTGCCGGTGGGGTAATCCTGGTGACCACCAAAAAAGGTAAGGCCGGGAAAACGGTGTTCCAGTATTCCAACGTTATCGGAACGAATTTCTTCATGGAAAAGCCCGATAAGGTGAGCCAGCTGGAAGAGGCGTTATTCACTAACGTTTCTTTTGCCAACGCCGGCCTGGGCCGGGCCTTCTCCGATTCAGAAATCGAGTTTATCAAGAGCGGCCAGGACTATTACCTGAACCCGGCCGATACCAACGACTACGTGTACCTGAACTCGAAAGACAATTCTGCTCATATCCTTCGTAACAAGACCGCCATGCAGACGCACAACTTCTCTGCCCGCGGGGGAACGCAGCGCATGAACTATATGCTCTCGCTGGGGTATTACGGACAAAACGGGATATTCCGCGTGGGCCCGGACCAATACGATCGTTACAACGCGCGCCTGAACATGGGTGCCGAACTGACGAAGCATGTTTCCGTGGAAGCCCGCATAGGCTATACACGCACCGTACAGGAAGCGCCTCAGAGAGGCCTTGGAGATCTTTTCGGCTGGACGCACCGTTACCGCAACAGGTGGCCTATTTTTACGCCGGAAGGCCGGTTCAATCACCAAGGTGTGGGCACCTCCTCCGGCAGCCCGTATTTCTACCTGGCTGAAGGTGGTTACAACAACACGAAGCGCAAAAATTTTGACGGGGTGCTGACCCTTAAGGTAGCCAATATCGTGAAAGGACTTCAGCTCAGGGCCATATTGGGAGGCCAGTACAGCGCGACCAACAACGATATATTTACCCGGACCATTACGCTGTGGAACAGGGTTCGTCCCGTACTTACGGTGAACCCTACGAATTCGTATGATGTGCGCCAGACATTTCTTACCAATGCAAATATCCAGTACCTGGCGGACTATAACGTGAAATTCGGTGAAAATCACAACATTGACCTGATGGCAGGCTACCAGTTTGAGGATTACCGGAATGATTACTATACCAACTTGGTGCAGAACCTGGTCAACAATGACCTGCCGGTACTGACGCTGGGATCGGACGCTACCCGTAAAGCTACCCAGGTAGTGAACACCTACGCCAACCAATCGGTATTTGGCCGGTTTACCTACCGCTACAGCAACCGGTACATTGTGGAGGGTACCTTGCGTGCGGATGAGAGCTCACGTCTGGCGCCGGGCCTGAGGACCAAGGTATTCCCGTCGGTTTCGGCGGCCTGGAACATCGCTAACGAATCGTGGATGCCGAAGGTGGATGCGATATCCGGTATCAAGCTGCGCGGTTCATGGGGGTCAATGGGAAGCTCGATTGGTAACGTGATCGGGAACTATGACTACGTGAACAGGCTGACGAGGGGAGACGCCCTTGTGCTTGGTATTAATGAGGCCCGCCAGGCTTACTATTTTCAGAACGTGGTCCCCTCCGCCGGCCTGACCTGGGAGGAGGTCCGCACGACCAATGGCGGTATCGACGTGGAGCTGTTCCAGAACAGACTGCAGCTTGCTGCCGATTACTACGTGAAGTACAACATCAACATGCTGACGCCTTTCCAGGTGCCGGGTACTTTCGGTGTGGCAGCGCCGCGCGTCAACAATGGGAAGCTGAAGTCCTGGGGATGGGAAATATCGGCCAACTGGAGAGGCAGAGCGGGCGATGTTAACTACAACATCGGTGGTAACGTCTCCGACAACCAGAACCGCCTGGAAAGCTACGCAGGACAGCGAGTGGTATCCAATGGCCGGGTTTCTATCCTGGAAGGGTACCCGCTGAGTACCATGTGGGGTTTCCAGACCGACGGTTATATACAGAATGAGCAAGACCTGCAAAACGCCCCGTTCTTTAACATAAGAACCGGCCTGGGAGATGTAAAATACGTAGATCAGAACGGGGACAAGGTGCTGAACTTCGGTCGTGGTACGCCCGAGGATTCGGGAGACCTTGTGTACCTGGGCACAGACCAGCCGCGTTTCAACTACGGGATCACCGGCGGAGCCAGCTGGAAATGGTTCGACCTGTCGTTTTTCTTCCAGGGTGTAGGCAAGCGTTCGTTCTTCACACACCTCGATCTGGCCAATTCACAGCAGGAAGCGTGGGTACAGCCGCTGAAGATGCACCTGGACTACTGGACGCCTGAAAACCCGAACGCTGCTTTCCCGCGGCCGATCGTAGGTCAGAACTACAACTTCCAATACGCGGACAGGTGGATCATCAACGGAGCATACATTCGTCTGAAAAACATCCAGGTGGGCGCTACGCTTCCGAGCGCATGGATGGAGCGTCTCAAAATCGCGAAAGCCCGGATTTTCTTCAGCGGCCAGGATTTGTTCACGAAAACCAACATGGGTGTGTTCGAAGGCTCATATAACCCTGAGTATGCCTACAGGACGAACTGGACCTATCCGATGGCGAAAACAGTCTCCTTTGGGATAGACCTTACTTTCTAAGATGAACTCAAAAATGAAACAACAGATGAAAGCAATAAAGACTATTTTCCTGTCCTTTTTTGTGCTTCTTTTGGCGGGCTGTAGCATCGACCGCCCACTGGAACATGAGATAAGCGACCAGTCGTATTGGAAGCGGGAGGATGACCTTAAAATGGCGGCGAATTACCTGTATACATTCCTTCCCGGGCTTCCCAATTTTGAAGACAACATGTCGGATGACGGGTTTGCCTCCCTGCCGAATGACATCAGCTCGGGGAACAGGATTCCCCCGGCTACTGATGCGAACTTTACCCAGCCCTACCAGATCATCCGGGCAGCCAACAAGATCCTTGAGAAGGCGCCCATAGCGCTGGAAAATAATGTCCCGGAGGCTACGGTAAATCTGTATATCGGGGAAGCGCTGTTTTTCCGGGCCTGGGCCTATTTCGACCTGTTCCGTAAATATGGAGGCGTGCCCCTGATCCTGAAGATTGTAGGTGAAAGAGATCCTATCCTGACCAGCAAGCAGGCCTCCAGGGAGGACGTGATTGCCGCGGTTTACCAAGACCTGGACGACGCCATACCGAAGCTGACCACAGCTACCCAGCGCGTCGGTGATCAGTATGGAAGGGTGACGAATACGGCTGCCCTGGCACTCAAGGCGCGTGCGGCTTTGTTCGAGGGAACCCGGCTCAAGTTTCATGGCGGCGGGAACGCAAACCCCCATCTTGAGATTGCTGCGGAGGCTGCAAGGAGAGTGATCCAGAGCAACGAGCACAGCTTGAATCCCAGCTATTACAATGTGACACAACCGGCCGGAGAAGGCAGGACTGCCGCCAATCGCGAAAATATTTTCGTGAAGAAATACGGCGTGACTATTGCGAATAACGTAACCGGCTTTAACGCGGGAAGTATCGTCAACAATGGCAACAACATTACCAAAGCGCTTGTCGATGCATACCTGATGGAAGACGGCCTCCCCATAGATAAGTCTCCCCTGTATACGACCCCGGCCGATCACTCCGGGTACTTTACAAAGAGAGACCCGAGGATGGGGCAGACAATCTTCAAGCAGGGCGATCCTTATTATGGGACGGTGTTGTTTTCGCAGCCTGCGCTCAATGTTCAGAATACCGGGTTTACAAGCCGTAAGTTTGTCTATCCTCCCGAGATCGGGAACCAGTCTACGGGTAACATCTCTTTCATCGACCGTCCTTTGATCCGGTATGCAGAGGTGTTGCTTACTTTTGCCGAAGCCCGGTTTGAGCTGGCGGGATCGATTACGGATGCAGAACTGGATATGAGCATCAACCTGCTTCGTCAGCGCGCAGGCATGCCCGATCTGACCAATGCGTTTGTAACAGCCAACGGGTTGAGCATGCGCGAGGAAATCCGGAGGGAGCGTCGTGTGGAGCTCGCAGTGGAAGGGTTCCGTTACTGGGATATCATCCGCTGGAAGGTGGCAGAGGAAGTGTTGCCGAAGCCGGTATTGGGCAGCTACTTCTTTGAAGGAGGGTTTGGCCTGGCCCAGCCCAACCTGACGGATGATAACCATATCCTGGTGCAAAACGCCGCAACAAGAAGTTTCAGAACAAACAGGGATTACCTGTGGCCGTTCCCGGTCAACGAGCTGGCGCTGAACCCGAACCTGGATCAGAACCCGAACTGGTAGGGTGCCAGGCTGATTAACCTGTAATAATAAATAGTGCATGTACTTCCCCGGTTTCGGAGTTTCCGAAACCGGGGAAGTTTTGTTTTAAGAGATAAAGCACAATAAATGTTGACAAAAATCAGACAAATTTGTCATCATTATGTTTGGAATATTGAATTTTGATGTTATATTTGTATATCCTTACTGGATGAGCCGGTTGATATATCACATATGGCCGGATCGGGTGCGGCAAGGTTAAAATACAGGAAGATCTATTCTGTATACAGACTGTTGCGCATTTTGTTGATGATACTTACTATTCCTATACCCTATGATGTGGGGAGGCTGTTACGGCTTCCCCTATATTTTTATTGGAAATGAATAGTATTTTTTTTATTTTTATTTGTTTGTATACAGGGGCGTACGGATCGATCGCCCCGTCAACGCCGGCGGGAGATGTCTTTCGGAAAAGCCGGAGACAGGCAGGTCTTACGGACAGGTGAAAATCGTTGGCCGGTTTGTACGCAGAGAGTTGGATGTAAAGGATGTGTTCGCTAACTTTAATAGTCGAAAGCTTTATTTCGGATTGCTTTGAAGGTTCGCTTGTTATATAACGAAGCAGCATTGCTTGAACAGCTTAGCCAGGGATACGAGCCTGCATTCAAGCATGTATACGATTACTATGCGCCTGCGGTATACAGGGTGGCCAGCAGGTATCTTCAGTCCGGGGAGCTGGCTGATGATGTGGTACAGGAGGTCTTTATGACCATCTGGAACCGCCGGTCCGAAACCCATGCCGTACGGTGTTTCCGTCATTACCTTTTTACCGTTACGCGCAATCTTTGCCTGCAATACCTGAAAGAAAAGACCCGGAGCCGGCGCGTGCACCTGGAATTTTTCGAGCGCACGGAGCTGGATGGGCCGGATTACAGTGAGATGTACAGCGAGAGACTCAGCAGCGCCGTCGAAAAGCTCCCCGGGAGACAAAGACAGATCTTCGAAATGGCGAAGCTGCAGGGCATGAGCCATGAGACCATTGCCAGGCACCTCAATCTTTCGGCCAGCACGGTAAACAACCATATCAGCTCGGCGCTTAAAACACTCCGTGAAAGCCTGCGTCATGTGACCATCTCCGTTTTGGTTGCCCTGCTTCTCTTCTTGCCTTGATTTTAGGCTTTTCCAAAAAAAAATTAAATTTTTTTCAGGGCTGTACTAGTTATTGCCGCCTCTTTCCGACTCTTATTACCCGAAGAGTTTAACCGGGATGTCGTTTGTTCATATTCCCGCATTGCTTGCATCATGAATGAGTTTAATAACCTGCTGGAGCGATATCTGAATCATATCGCAACGCCGGAAGAAAATGCCAGGCTGTTTGAACTGATCCGTACCGGTCAATATGATGAGCGGATGGGGGATGACTTGCTGGATGCATTGGTTGCCGAATTGGGTACGGAGACATCGCCGGAAGAGAGAGCGGGCCTCGATGATTTGTATAAATCGCGTATACAGCAGGATATTCATGCGGAGCAGAACATAGCGGAGGAAAGCCAGGAGATCTGGCCTGCGCCGTTGTCAGGAAACCGGTGGATGGCGGCGGCCCTGCTGCTGATAGCGCTGGGGCTCTGGTGGTACGGGCTGGGTAGCCGCCAGGCGGTTGCTCCTCCTCCTGCAAGTGCGCACAACAGCATGTCTGCTGATACCTCCGGGCTGCTTTCCAGGTATGCCGGGAAGCAGCTGGTCCACCTGCCGGACGGGAGCACCGTGCTGCTCAATGAAAACAGCGAGCTGATCATCGACCCCGGCACCTTCGGGATAGATAACAGGGATGTTCAGCTGAAGGGAGAAGGATTTTTCGATGTCAGGCCGGATCCGTCCAGGGTGTTTCGGGTCCGGGCGGGCGAGGTCCTTACCACAGTGCTTGGAACAGCCTTTAATGTACGTTGTGTGCCGGGCAGCAACGAGGTGAAGGTGACGGTGACGAGAGGCAAGGTCAAGGTCAGTGACAGCCGGCGGACGTATGATCTGCTGTCTCCGGATCAGGAGATTACCGTGAATACCGACAGTTATCATTTTGTCAAAAAGGCGGTAGACTCTGAGCTGGCTACCGAGTGGAAGGACAGGTTTCTGATCCTGGACAATGTCACCATAGAGGAGGCTGTGCAGCTGATCGGTACAAAGTTTCAGGTAAAGCTGGTCATGGCCCATGCGGCCCTGGGAGGATGCCATATCAGCGCGTCATTTTTTAACGGGGAAAACCTGGAGCATGTGCTGAAGGTCATCAGCACAGTAAACAGGATGAGCTATTCAAGGCTGCCGGACGGTTCGGTTTTACTGGACGGCACAGGCGAGTGTGAGTAAAAACGCTATAGTTGAACTTTAGAATTCTTTGAACTTCGTTAACTTTTTATTTTAAACAGATGAAAAAGTATATGGACGACAGTTAAGCGACGCCCTGGCAGAGCGATCTGATTTTGGATAAAAAAGGCCATCCGGATGCGACCCGGATAGCCCAGATTGTCTTTAAAGAAATGTACTAACTCTTAAAAACAGCACAATTTATGAATTTATTTTTATCTGGACCAATCGGTTCCGGGAGAAGGGATAAGTATGCCCTTTTTTCTCATCCAGTTTTTGTTTGCATCATGCGGGTCAGTCTGTGCTACATGCTGCTGGGGGTCTTGGGGATTCAGGTTTTATTTGCAGAGCCCGTCCACAGCCAGAATCTTGAGGAGATCAGGGTGACGCTTGAGCTGCGGAACGAGAAGCTCAAAACGTTATTTCAACGGATAGAAAAACAAACCCGGCTTCAGTTTGCGTACAATGCCCGGGAGATAGATGCCTACCGGGTCAATCTTCCCAGGGGTGTTTACAGCATAAAAGGCCTGCTGGACCTTAGTCTCAAGGGAACGTCTTTGAAATACAACCAGCTGGATAACAGCATCATCATACATTCAGCCGGCCAGAAACCGAAATCGGCATTCTCGGAGGAAAGCGATGCGGAAGTGGATGCCGGGATTCTCGCCCAGGTGGTGCGGGGAAAAATTACCGACGAGAAAGGGGAGGGCCTGCCGGGCGTGAGCATTCTTATTAGGGGGACGCAGCGCGGAACGGTCACCGACGGAGAGGGAAATTATCGCCTGGAAGTGGACGGGGCCGCCACGGTGCTCGTGTTCTCTTTTGTCGGGTACCTTAACCGGGAGGTGGTGGTCGGGAACCAGAGCGTAATCAATCTCGCGCTGGAGCCTGATGAGAAGACCCTGGAAGAACTTGTCGTGGTGGGATATGGTACGCAGCGGAAGATCAACCTCACCGGCGCCGTATCTACGATTGATTCTAAAGTCATTGAAAACAGGCCGGCCAGTAGCCTGGCCACGGCTATGCAGGGTACTGCCTCCGGGCTGATCGTCACCAGGACCTCGGGTCAGCCGGGGAGCGAAGGCATTACGATGCAGATCAGGGGCGCCAGCTCTGCCAATGGCAACGTAAACCCGCTGGTGATGCTTGACGGGGTTGCCGTACCGATTTCTGTGCTGGAGAGCATGAACCCGAACGATGTGGAGAGCATCAGTGTGCTGAAGGATGCCGCCGTGGCAGCTATTTACGGCGCCCAGGCTTCGGGAGGGGTGATCCTGGTCACTACAAAAAAGGGGAAAGGCGGCAAAGCTGTATTTGACTACTCGCTACTGGCAGGGACCAGCTGGATGCTGGATGTCCCCCAAAGAAATGACCTGCTGGATGAAGCAATGTATGCCAACCTCGGCGCCAGGAATGCCGGGCTCTCTCCTCCCTGGTCTGATGCGCAGCTGGAAATGATCAGGCAGGGAATACAATATTATGTAAACCCGGCAGATACGACCAGATATATTTACCTGAACAATAACAGTTTTGTCGACCAGACGATCCGGAAGTATACCCCCCGGTCTCAGCACAATATTTCAGCACGGGGAGGCACCGACAAGCTGAATTATATGGTATCCCTGGGGCTGATGAACCAGCAGGGGGCCTATACCCTGGGACCTGACAAGCTGGTCAGGTACAATGGAAGGCTCAACCTGGGTGCCCAGCTCACCAGGCACGTGTCGATAGACACCCGGATCAGCTATGCCCAGCAGGACCAGGAGGCGCCGTCCAGGAATGCCTCCACCATTATGAGCCAGACGCTCAGGTACCGGGGTCAATGGCCCATCCTCACGCCGGAAGGCCGGCTGAGCGGAGAGGGCGGAGGGTCTGCTAACATGGGGTATGCCTACCTGAAAGAAGGCGGGTTCGACAATTCGGACAAGAGCGACCTGAACGGGATATTTACCCTCAAAATCGACAATTTGATCAAAGGGCTGCAGCTGCGTGCGATTTATGGCGGCCAGTACAACCGTGTGGACCGCCAGCTGTTCAACAGGAAAGTCACTACCTGGCAACGTTTTGACCCGATTTACTATCTGAACGACCCGAATTCCTACGAGGTGACCCGCGGCCTGGTGAAAACCAACAACCTGCAGTACCTGGCAGATTATGATTTCAGCCTGGGAGAGAAAAACAAGCTTCACCTGCTGGCCGGGTACCAGTTTGAGGACTACCGGAGCTCATCGGTGATGACAATCTCCAGGAGCCTGGCCAGTAACGACCTGCCGGCACTGGGCCTGGGCGATGACGCTACAAAAGCCAACAGCCAGTCGACAAATACCTACGCCAGCCAGTCTTACTTCGGCCGTCTGAATTTCAGCCATGCGGACAAGTATCTTTTTGAAGCGACCCTCCGGTATGACGAAAGCTCCCGCCTGGCCAGGGGAAAACGGTTGAAGGCATTCCCGTCGGTTTCCGCGGGATGGAACATCAACCAGGAGGGATGGTTCCCGTCAAACAACGTGGTGTCTGCCGCCAAGATCCGGGTTTCATGGGGTCAGCTGGGCAGCTCGCTTTCCAGCATTATCGGGAGCTATGACTATCTCAACATGCTGACCCGGAACAACAACGTGATCGGCGGTACCCGGGGAATGTATTTCTACCAGAATGTAGTGCCTTCCTCAAATCTTGCCTGGGAAACGATCGAAACGTCCAACGGCGGCATCGACCTGGGGCTGTTTAAAAACAAGCTGAGCATTTCCTACGACTACTACCTGAAGTTCAACAGGAACATGCTGGTTCCCCAGCAATTGCCTGCCGTATTTGGTGTGGCTACGCCCAGGGTGAACGGGGGTGAGCTGAAAACGTGGGGATGGGAGCTTGAGGTCACCCACCGGAACAGGATCGGCCAGCATTTTAATTACAACATCGGCGTCAACCTTTCGGACAATAACAATAAGCTTGTCAAATATGCGGGCCAGCGGGTCATCAGCGCAGGCCTGGTAAACATCCTCGAAGGCTACCCGCTCAAGTCGATCTGGGGGTACCAGACTGCAGGGTATTTCCAGGAACAGAGCGAAATTGCCGATTGGGCCTTCCAGGATCAGCTGACCGGGGTAGGCGATACCAAATACGTGGACCGCAACAACGACAACCGGATCAATATAGGAAGCGGCACGCCTGACGATCCGGGTGACCTGATCTACCTGGGAATGGATCAGCCGCGGTATACTTTCGGTATCACCGGGGGGCTCTCCTGGAAGGGGATAGATTTCTCGTTCCTGTTCCAGGGAGTAGGATCGAGGACTTTCTATCCCAATAACGGCTTTATAAACCCGCAGGACGCAGCCTGGAACCAGCCCATGGCTTACCAGATGGACTACTGGACTCCCGACAACCGGAACGCTACTTTTCCCCGTCCCTATCTTGGCGGCAGCCACAACTACAGAAGGGCTGACAAGTGGATTGTAAACGGAAGATATATCCGCCTGAAAAATATTCAGGTAGGCTACAGCCTCCCCGAAGCCTGGATCAGGAAGCTGAACATCTCCAGGGTGCGTGTATTCGGATCGGCCCAGGACCTGTTTACGCTGAGCGGGCTGGGCATTTACAAGGGAACATTCAGCCCGGAGTTTACCAACAACACGAGCTTCCAGTATCCCTTGTATGCCAACGCTTCGCTGGGACTTAATGTATCGTTTTGATCGGGCAGAATCGGGTATAACCAGAATTAATTTCGAGATGAAGATGAAAAAGCTAAGATATATTCTCCTTTTATTGGTATTGTCGGCATGTGAAGTTGAACGGCTGCCGGAAGATGCATTGAGCGATGCTTCCTTCTGGAAGAGTGAAAACGACCTGAAGGCCGCAGCAAACTATCTCTATACATTTTTACCGACGCACGGTGGAGACCAGTATGACAACTGGTCGGACGACGGCTTTGCGGTGCTTGCCAATGAGATCAGTTCAGGGACCCGGCAGATCCCGGCCACGTCGTCCTACTTTTCGACACCGTATCAGCTGATCCGTGCCGCCAACAACATCATAGGAAAATCGGTCATAGCCCTGGAAGCGGGCGTACCGGCGGCTACGGTGGATATCTACGTAGGAGAAGCCCGTTTTTTCAGGGCATGGGGGCATTTTCAGCTGGTCCAGAAATTCGGCGACGTGCCGTTGATCCTGACCACCTTAACCGAAAGCTCACCGGAGCTCTGGGCGGCAAGAACACCCCGGGACCAGGTGATCGATGCGATATATGCGGATCTTGACTTCGCGGCAGAAAAGACGCCCACCCACGCTGCGAGGGCTGCAGCAAACTACGGCAGGATTACAAAAACGGCCGCCCAGGCATTTAAAGCGCGCGTGGCCTTGTTTGAAGGTACCTTTTCCAAATACCACGGCAAAGGAAACCCGCAAAAGCACCTGAACCTGGCCATAGAAGCCGCCAGGGAGGTGATCGAGAGCAAGCAGCACAGCCTGATCGCCAATTACTTTAATATGTTCCAGTATGTGGGCGAAGGGTTCGGCAACAAAGAGAACATCCTGGTGCGTCAGTATGGAAATTCCATTACGGACAACGCGATCAGCCACAATACGGGAACGATCATCAACGGCGCGACCAATATGACA
>JBEBSO010000057.1:0-11404 GCA_040394275.1 Telluribacter sp. | reverse complement strand
ATCTGTTTATCGGTCCGGATATGGGCTGTGCAGCTCCGGATAGCTGCGCTCGTGCCGATGGTGGCGGCCATGCTTCCCGGAGAGATGGCTCCGCTGCCCAGGTTGGCCAGGCAGCCGTCGCAGGCGCCCAGGACAACGGGGATCCCGGCCGGAAGGGATAGCAGGTTTCCCTCCGGGAGCTTAATGCAATGGGTGACCGGCGCCAGCTCGGGAAGTTTGTCCGCAGGCAGGTCCAGGTACCCGAGGATATCCGGGTCCCAGCTCCTATGCTGCAGGTTGAGCAGCCCTGTGGCGGAGGCCAGCGATTCATCGCAAAGCAGCTGCCCGGTCAGGCGGAGCAGGACGTATTCTTTTATGCCGACAAATTTGGCTGCATCCCGGATGAGCTCCGGCTGACAGGCTTTGAACCACATCAGCTTGGCAAACGGAGTCATGGCGTGTATGGGCGTGCCTGTTTTTTCGTAAAACCGGAAGCCTGTTTCGGAGTTCCGGAGTTCCCGGGCCAGCTTGGCGCTCCGCCGGTCAGCCCAGATCAGCAGATGGGTGAGCGCATTATTTTGCCTGTCCAGGGCCATCAGGCTGTGCATGGCCGCGCTGAAGGAGACGGCAAGGGGAGGAGGGAGCCGGGCCAGCTTCTGCCGCGTTTGCCTGATGGTACGGACCACCGCATTAAAAATCTGTTCCGGATCCTGCTCCGTTTGCCCCGGGGCCGGGTTGATCATCGGGTACGCTTCCGAAAAGGACGCCAGCACATTTCCGTCGGGATCGAATGCCACAGACTTTACGCTGGTCGTCCCGATGTCGCAGCCAATCAGGTAGGACATAAGCCTTTTTTATTTTTGGTTGGAAATATAAAAAGCCCTTCGAACAGATCAAAGGGCTTGCGGTATCGTACAGCCTGGGCTTAGCGGCTGATATCCAGTACCTCGAATTCAACCAGGCCGCTCGGCACCTGGATGCTGGCGATCTCCCCCACCCGTTTTCCGAGGAGACCCTTCCCGATGGGGGAGCTCACGGAAATTTTCCCGGCTTTGAGGTCCGCTTCTTCTTCGGAGACGAGCATGTAGTTTACTTCGGCCCCGTTCTTGCAGTTTTTTATCGTGACTTTCGAAAGTACGGCGACCTGCGAAGCATCAATAGATGATTCATCTATAATACGGGCATTTGAAAGGATTTCCTCCAATTTTGCAATTTTCATTTCATGCATCCCCTGAGCATCTTTGGCCGCATCGTATTCCGCATTTTCGCTAAGGTCACCCTTGTCCCTTGCCTCTGCAATCTGACGGGCAATTTCGGCTCTTCCCTTGGTTTTCATATCGTTCAAATCAGCCTTTAGCTTATTGAGGCCTTCTTCGGTGTAGTACGAAACTTTTGCCATTACTCTTTTATTATATAGGTTTGCGAAAAAAAAAGAACGGTATTTCGACCGTTCTACAAGAATAGATATTTATCTCGTAGCTATCTGTTACGTTGTTTTGCTTCGAAAGAAGATTAGAAATTTCCGTTTCATATCGTTAGGAAATAAACATTATCCGGCAAAAATAATAATATTTTAAGGAAAAGACAAGCTTAATTTTCGGTTTAGGTCTGCGCTATGCAAAGAGATTTGAGAATTGTATTTATGGGTACCCCTGATTTTGCGGTGCCGGGGCTGCAGGCGCTGGTGGAAGCAGGCTGTCATGTCGTCGGGGTAGTGACTGCACCCGACCGGCCTTCGGGGAGAGGCCTGAAACTTGTTTCCTCTCCGGTGAAAACATATGCGGAGCGCATGGGGATCCGGGTGTTGCAGCCGGAGCGGTTAAAGGACAAAGGATTCCTGGAAGAGCTGCGCGGCCTGCAGGCGGATCTGCAGGTAGTGATCGCTTTCCGGATGCTTCCGGAGGTGGTTTGGGGTATGCCTGCATTGGGAACCTTCAACCTGCATGCATCGCTGCTGCCGGATTACCGGGGAGCGGCGCCGATCAACTGGACATTGATAAACGGTGAGAAGGAAACCGGGGTCACTACGTTTTTTATCGAGAAGGAAATAGATACCGGGAAAATTATCTTCCAGGAAAAAGAGCCTGTTTACGAGGATGACAACGCCGGCACCCTATACACACGCCTGATGCACAAAGGGGCCTCGCTCGTCCTGAAGACCGTCCGGGCGATTGAATCCGGCGTTTTCCCGGCAATAGCCCAGGAGGTAAAAGGTTCGCCCAAAGAAGCTCCCAAGATCTTCAGGGAAACCTGCCGGATCGATTGGGACAGGCCTTTTGCAGAAGTTTACAATTTCGTCAGGGGGTTGGCGCCCTATCCCGCAGCCTGGACCGGGATCGGCCATCTGACGGCAAAGATCTACCGGGTAAAGGCAACAGCCGTCCCGGAAGCGGGCGATGGCGCCCGGCCGGGAGATTACAGGAGCGACGGGCGGAAATATCTCGCCTTCAGATGTGCGGACGGTTGGGCGGCAGTGGAAGAAATCCAGCTGGAAGGCCGCCGGAAAATGACTATCGAAGAGCTGCTGCGGGGCTGGAGGCCCGAATGACGCTTAACCGGATGGCCCGGCGGATTTTCATGCGCAGGGACACGGGGCTGCCTCAGGGGAGCCCTGTAACCGAGAGCAGGTACACCATAGCCAGCGTCGTAAGCCCCATCAGGATCGAAGCCACCGTGTGAACTTTAAGCATGGCGCTCATGCCAAGTCCCGAAAAATTGGAGATTACCCAGAAATAGGCGTCGTTGGCGTGGGAAATCATCATGGACCCGGCACCCATGGCCAGCACCGCCAGCAGGCGCCCGTTTTCACTGTCCATACCGAGCACCGGCAGCAGCGGAAAAACCAGGGTGGACGCTGTAATGATCGCAACCGTAGAGGAGCCCTGGGCTGTTTTTAAGGCAAAGGTAATCAGGAAGGGCAGCAGTATGCCCATGCTTTCGGTGGCGGCCAGCCCCTCAAAATGCCCCGCCGGGTCGGTGGCTGCCAGTACACCCCCGAAGGCGCCCCCCGCACCGATGATGACCAGTATCCCGCCGGCTTTTTCAGCTCCTTCCCCGAGCACGCCGGCTATGGCGGCGGCGTAATCCGACCGTATATTCAGGGCGGCCAGGAGCACTCCCGCGAAGAGGGCAATAACGGGCTCCCCCAGTATGGAAAGCGCCTGGATACCCCAGCTGCCAGTGCCGGCTTCCGTCACGACAAACGGCTTGAGCCCGATCAGCACGATCGGAACCACTAAGGGAAGAAACGAGCTGAATACGGAAGGAGTGCTTCCCCCGGCTCCGGACGGACCGTCCGCTTTTTCGGTTACAGGTTCCATGCCCCTGCCCGCATACCTGGCCCACAGGTAGCCGGCCAGGGAAGCCGGGGCGGCCACGAGGATACCGATCAGGATCAGCCGCCCGAATTCCACTTCCATATTGATGGCGGCTGCGCTCATGCCCGGATGGGGCGGGATCAGGCAATGGACGGAATACAGGCCGGTAGCCAGGGAAACGGCCAGCGTCGCCACCGGGATGGCGGTACGGGCAGACAGCGATTTTACTAGCCCGCTCAGCACGATGTATCCCGAATCGCAGAAAATAGGTAACCCGGCAATGAAGCCGGTAATGCTCATGGCCAGCGGAGCCCTGCTTTCTCCCGTTTTCCTGAGAATAAAAGAGGCCATCACGCGCGTGCAGCCGGTGCGTTCCAGCATAAGGCCCAGCACGGTTCCCATGATGATGATAAAAGCGAGCGATTTCATCACATGTCCGAACCCATCTTTGATAGCGGTCAGGGTCTGCTCAAAGGGCATCCCTACACCGATCCCGACCACGAAGCAGGCAATAAAAAGGGCAAAAACCGCGTGGATGCGGTATTTTGCCGTCAGGATTACAATAATGCCTATGGCTGCACACAAGATGAGCAGGAGGTGAGGGAACGTGACAGGAGCCATCTATGCAGGGAATAGCAGGACCCGGGGAAGACCGGGAGTGATGCGTTTATACAAATGCGCTTTCGCCGGTGATCGCCCTTCCTACGATCAGCGAATTGATTTCTTTGGTTCCTTCGTAAGAGTAAATGGCTTCCGCATCGGCTACGAACCTGGCGATGTCGTACTCCAGCAGGATCCCGTTTCCGCCGAACAGTTCGCGGGCATGATCTACTATGGAGCGCATCCGCAGCGTGCAGAAAACTTTTGCCAGGGAGGCATGCTCATCGGTGAGGATCCCGTTGTCCTGCAGTTGAGAGAGCCGGTAGACCATGGTTTGCATGGCCGTGAGGTCTCCCAGCATGGTAACGAGCAGATCCTGGACCAGCTGGAAGCCGGCTATGGGCCGACCGAACTGCTTCCTTTCCATGGTATACCTGAGGGCCGCCTCATAGGCGCCTCTTCCGCAGCCGACGGCCTGCCAGGCGACTCCGGCCCGCGTCATGCGGAGCACATTGGCCGTGTCTTTGAATGAATTGGCATTTTGCAGGCGGTCTTCTTCGGGTACGTAACAGTCTGTGAGCGTAATCAGGGCGTTTTGCACAGTCCGGAGGGCCATTTTATCTTCCATCTTTTCGGCTTTGAAACCCGGGTTGTCTTTTTTTACGATAAACCCTTTGACCTGGTTGTCTTCCACGTTCCGTGCCCAGATAATGGTAAGGTCCGAAAAGGTAGCATTGCCGATCCATTTTTTCTGGCCGTTGATGATCCATCCCTCTCCTTCACGACGGCAGGTGGTGGTCAGCCCGCCGGCTGCGGCCGAGCCCACTTCCGGCTCGGTGAGACCAAACGCGCCGATCAGCTCCATGCGCTGCATGACAGGGAGCCATTTTTGCTTTTGCTCTTCCGACCCGCACAGGTAGATCGATCCCATCGCCAGGCCGCTGTGCACCCCGAAAAAAGTGGAAATGGAGGAATCAACACGCGCCATCTCCATCGCGAGAAATCCTTCCAGCAGGGCTGATCTGCCGGGGCATCCGTATCCGTGAAACGTGAGCCCGCAGATGGAAAGCCCGGCCATCTTCGGGATAATGTGCATCGGGAAATGCGCTTTGTTCCAGTATTCATTGGCTATCGGGCGGATTTCTTTTTCCATAAATTCACGCACTGTCAGGAGCGTTTTTTTGTCGTCTTCCGGCAGCGTGTCCGCCAGGTCATAGAAATCGCCGTTTACTTCCGGTCGTGCTTTCTTTTTGCCGGATCCTGCCTGCAGCATTTTCAGCATTTTGGAAAGGTCTTCATCGCTCATCCGGGAGACGACGCCCATCAGCGCGTTCAGGTCTACTTTTTTTGACAGCTTGGCCAGGGCGCCCAGGTCGATATTTTTGATCAGGTTACGGAGCTGGGAGAAAGAATCGAATAGCTTCATTTCGGTAACAGAGTCTTTAGATTAGAATGGTATGATAGGCAAATCGCCGAAACATGCTGCTTCCCGGAAGTGACCGTGCCTTTCGGAGGCGGCCGGGAAGAACAGCGGCAAAATACTGGATTTATGTCAAAAAACTAATGATTTTTTGCAAAAAGGCCCCGCTGCTGCGCTTGTCGTGATCCTTTGCTTCCGGGTTGTTCCTCAGGGCCTGTCTGCAGCAGCCCGGGCCGCGGTCACTGCACCTTCGTCCATACCGTCTCCTTTCTTACTCCGGTGGCGCAGGCTGCCGCGCCGCCGTTTCTTTTTGTTTTTCCCGGTTTGGCGGCCGAAGTAATGAGAGGCCTACAGTCCCACAAAATTTTCAAAATCAGACCGGTTGACCACCGCAGTTTTATGGTTGGGATATGTTTCCAGAAAGGAATGGGCAAAACGTACCTTTTGAGGCTTCCATTTCATTTCGAAAGCATTCAAGATGCCGTTTTCCTCCTCTATGTAATCGATTTCGGCCTTGTCATGCGTCCGCCAGAAATAGGTGTTGGCATGTCGTCCCTGGTAGTGATTGTTTTTTATCCGCTCTGAGACCAGGAAGTTCTCCCACAGCGCACCTTTGTCCTGTCTTAAATCGATATTTGTGAAGTTGCTGATCAGCACATTGCGTATACCGGTATCGTAAAAGTAATATTTTTTTCCTTTTTTAATTTCGTTGCGCAGGTTCCGGTTCAAAGCCGGGAGCTTGAATATGATAAATGCCTTTTCAAGCAGGTCGATGTATTTTTCCACGGTTGCGGTATCGATATTCCCGATCGTTTGCGCCAGTTCATGAAAGCTCACCTCGCTGCCTACCTGGAAAGCCAGCGCCCGCAACAGCTTTTCGACGTGCGTAGGTTTGCGGATATGGTCCAGTTTTAAAATATCCATATACAGATAGCTGTTAGCGATTTCTACCAACCTGTTCTTTTCCCCGCCGGGATGGTTCACGATATCAGGATAGGAGCCGAAGATCAGCCGGGTTTCCAACAGCCTTCTCGCTTCCAGGACAGACTGGTTTTGCGCAATTTCCCTGTAGCTGAACGGGTACAGGTAGAATGTTCGCTTCCGCCCGGTAAGCGGCTCCGACATTTTATCCTGCAGGTCGAAGGAGGAGGAGCCGGTGGCGATCACCTGGATGTCCGGGTTGGTATCGTAAATCAGCTTCAATTTTCTGCCGATATCCGTAATCTGCTGCGCCTCATCAATGATGACCAGCTTATTATGAGGGCCGATCAGCTGCAAAAGCTGTGTGCTGGTGGTTGCCGTTTCAAAAGCCTGGGCAACATCGGCCTCATCTACGTTCAGCCATATATGGGGCAGGCCGATCTGCGAAACCACCTCCCGCAGCAAAGTGGTTTTTCCTACCTGGCGGGCGCCTAACAGCAGGATGACTTTTCCTTTGAAACAGGCATCCAGTATGTTTCGCTCTAAGTCCCGATGTATCATAACCGGTTTTTTAAGACCGAAAGTAATGAAATTCAAGATGGAATTCTAAATCTCAGGCCTGTTTTTTTGATTGTAATCTAAATAATCAGCCTTATTTTCGGATTATATTCTAAATATTAAGCCTGATTTTTTGATTGTATTCTAAATTTTCGGCCTATTTTTTAGATTGTATTCTAAATTTTCGGCTTTGCGGCTGGTATGCTCCTGCTTCTCCATTTCCGGAAGTTCCATCAATGCTGCTGTAAGCTTCAGGTTTTCCTTTTTTTCTTCCTGGCCGAGGGGAAAAGGACATTGTTGAGAATCAGCCGGTACCCGGGGGAGTTGGGATAAAGGGAGAGATCTGTTCCCATTCTTCTTCCGCCGCCTCTTCCCTCCGGGTCGTGACCGCCGTAAAATGTCCACTGTCCTTTGCCCATCTCACCGTAGATATAGCGGTCTGTCGTTTTGCTTTGTCCCATGACCAGGACTTCCGGTTTTACGGTATGCCTGGAAAAGGCGGACGTCTGCCCGAAAAATTCGCGGATCAGGTGCTCGTGGTTTTGGACAAGCATGCTGGGGATGATATCCCATTTGGCCGAAAAATCAAAAAGGGAAAAGTACTCGTCGGTTTCACTGTCCCTGAACCACCTGCCGGAAGAGGTATTGATGTCAGAAAAAGACATCCCGTACTGGTTTTCCAGGTTTAAAGTAAAATTGTGAAACGCAAAGGTGTTGCCGAAGGCGAGCCTCGACTGCGCATCCCGGTCGGCGCCGTCTCCGTCGATCCCGTCTATGATGTCAACGCCTTCGGCGGCAAGGGCGATGTCAAAGGTTTCGGCGCCGGAGCACATCGCGAAAAGGTAGCCTCCGCCCAGGCAAAAATCTTTGATGGCCTTGGCCACAGCCAGCTTCATATGGGATACCTTTGTGAAGCCGTGCCGGCGGGCGATCGATTCCTGGGCTTTGACGTCGAGCTCGGACATCCTTCTCAGGTTTTTCCCGAACTGGCCGGTGAAATCTTCATGATGAAGGTGCAGCCAGTCATATTTGGCCAGATCGCCTTTCAGTACCTCGTCATCGTAAACGATTTCAAAGGGAATCTCGGCAAAACGCAGGACCAGCAGGACGGCATCCGTGTTTTCGAATTCCGAGGGGCTCACTTTAATCGGGGAGTAGACCGCGATACGTGCCGCCTTGTGAAGCTTCACGGTATTCATGTTGTTGTCTGCCCGGTCGATCTGGCCGGTGATCTGCTGTCGGTCCGCCTCGCTGATCACCTCGTAGCTGACTTCGCGCACCCTGCACTCGGTTTCCAGCTGCCGGCTGTACGCAATCAGGAAGCTGCCGCCCCTGTAATTGAGCATCCAGTCCACATCCGTTTCTTCCCGGAGGACCATGAACGCGATTCCATACGCCTTCAGGTGGTTGGCCTGGGTGTGATCCATGGGTATCAGCAGGAAATTCGGAAGTCCTGAGAAGGGACGCAAAAGCAGCAACAGGATGCAGCACCAGATTTTTATGACTTCCGGCTTTTCTGAAGGGAGGCAAAAAGTCTCCTGATTTTATAAATTTAGCAAATTTTTATTTAATAAATAGTTGATACTAAGAAAGATGTAAGGGATGCGCAGCATCGGCCGGCACAACGGAAAACCCGGGGAGGAGAGAAGAAGGCGGACTTCCATGCGGCTTTCTCCGGAGAAAAGCGTAAAAAATGGTAACTTGTTGCCGGCTTTTGCAGGCAGCAGGCCGTTCAGTTTTTGCGAAACAAATGACTACATTTCTCCGGCAGGTGGCTGTTTATATTCTGGATCATCATGGCCGGGACCTGAGCAGGCTGCAGATCGTTCTGCCTACGCGGCGCGCTGTTTTTTTCCTGAAGCAGGAGCTGGCCGGGCTGGCGGAAGAGGCGATGTTCAGCCCCCAGATACAGGCCATCGATGACTTTGTAACGGGACTAAGCCCTTACGAGATTGCAGATCCGGTGACGCTGGTAATGGAGCTGTTTGAAAGCTTCAGCGAAGTGGACGGGAACCTGGATCTTGAGCGGTTTATGAGGTGGGGATCGGTATTGCTCGCTGATTTTGACCGGATCGATCAGCATTGTGTCCGGACCGGTCCGCTTTTCGAATACCTGACGGAAGCGCGTGCGATGGAAAGATGGAAGGAGGAGCTTCCTGATGGCCGCGACCTGGAGACAGGCGGGGATTCCAGGCCGTTTTTTTTGTTGTTTGAAAAAATTCAACAGGTATACCATTTGTTCCGGCAGCGGCTGGACAGCCGGAAAACGGCATACCGGGGGATGATGTACCGTCACCTGGCCGAACATGCGGATACGCTGGTGACCGGCAGCGGGAGATTTGATCATTGTATTTTTGCCGGTTTTAACGCATTTTCTGAATCTGAAAAGATAATCGTTTCCCGGCTGACGGAATCCGGGAAAGCTGTTTTGCTCTGGGATACGGATGCCTACTATATGGAGGCCAACCGAAATATCGAGGGCGGCCGGTACCTGCGGGAGTATAAATACGGGAAGGTGTTCGGGAAGGAATGGAGCTGGACGGGAGACAGCCTGCTGACCGGGAAAAAGGAGATAGCTATATACGGTGTTCCCAATGCCACGCTGCAGACCAAGCTGGCAGGTCAGCTGTATGCCGGGATGACCTCGGCCGATCCTTCGGGGACATCGGGTCCGACGGCCATCCTGCTGGCAGACGAGGGGCTGCTTTCCCCGATGCTGCACGCGCTCGGCGAGGAGGTCACCGACCTCAATGTGACCATGGGCATGCCGCTGAAAGGATCGCTTCTGTTTACCCTGGTGGACAGCCTCTTCGAGCTGCAGCGAAACACGGCCGAGGCGCAGCCGGGCGGCGACGTGCAGTTCAGCCACAAGTTTATTATCCGTGTGCTCAATCACCCGTTCATCCGGCAGTATGAAGAGTTCCTGCAGGCCGGTCCGGGTGGGGAGGGTATCTCCGCCATCCGGCTGCTGAGAAAGGAGATACTGGAGCACAACAGGGTGTTCCTGGCGTCGGAAGAGCTGATCCGGATCGGGGGGCAGAGCCCGTTGTTCCTGAATCTTTTCACACCCTGGGACAAGCACGATCCGGCCGGGGTGCTCCGGAGCTTTTACGGGCTGATCGATCTTCTCCGGGAGGTATACAAGGAAAACAGGCATGCCATCGAGACGGAATACCTGTACCTGTTTTATACGCTGCTGAAGCAGTTCGGGCACATTCTCGAAACCCGGAGCGGCCGGATGACGCTGACGACCTTCAGGGCATTCCTTTATGATCTGATCCGGCAGGTGAGGATCCCGTTCAGCGGGGAGCCGGTCAGCAACCTGCAGCTGCTGGGGATCCTCGAAACGCGTGCGCTGGATTTCGACAGGATCATCATGCTTTCTGTCAATGAGGGGATCCTGCCCTCCGGCAGGCGGCAAAATTCATTGATACCCGCCGACATCGCTGCCTGGGCGGGTCTGCCCACCTACCAAAGCCAGGAGTCGATTACCTCCTATCATTTCTACCGGATGCTTCAGCGTGCCCGGGAAGTGCATATCCTGTATGTTGATGCGGCGGATGAGCCGGGCGGCGGGGAAAGAAGCCGCTACCTGCTGCAGCTGGAAATGGAGCTTCCCCGTTACAACCCGAACATCACCATCGGGCGTAAAGTCGTCGCCTTTACAGGCAGCGCACCCACTCTGCCTGAGCGGGAGATCGCGAAGGATCCGGCTATCCTGGCCTCCCTGAAAGACCACCTGGCGACCAACGGCCTGTATCCCACGGATCTCAACCGGCTGATTGCAAGCCCGCTGGACTTTTACCTGAGCTGCGTGATGGGCGTGAAGGCGCAGAAGGAAACAGAGGAAGAGCTGGGTATGGACAAGCTGGGTACCTGGCTGCACTCCGTCTTCGAAAAGGTGGATCTGCAGTATCTTATAAAGGGAGCCGATCCCACGATGGACGAAATCAGGCACTTGCTGAAGCAGGAGTTTGAGGAAGGCTTCCACGGCTATGTCACCGGATACGGTCTGAACCGCGTATACTACCAGGTGGGGGAGCAGCAGGTGCTTGCCTTTTACGAAAGCCAGCTGGGCCGGTCTCCCCGTCACCGTGTGCTGGGCGCCGAGCAGCATCTCCGCTGTGATCTCCGTCTTTCCGTGAGAGGGGAGGAAGTACTGCTGAAGCTCGGCGGCAAAATCGACCGGGTAGAGCTGGCCCCCGATGGGCGGCTGTATATCATGGACTACAAAACGGGGAAAGTTGAGCTTAAGGGGAAAAAAGAGCTGAACGACCCGCTGTCCCGGGATGAGATTATTTTGAAAGATCCCGGTTTTTCGACAGGTTATGTGCGCCAGCTCTGGCTGTACCAGTACCTGGTGCTGAGGGCGATGAAAGAGGGATGGAAGCCCGGAGGGGAGGCCTTGTTGCTATCGGCCAACCCGGTCAGCGCCGGGTTCTATTCATTGAGGTCACCTGAGAAGCCTTTCGAGAACCCGCTGGTATTTTCGGAAGACGGCGACCCGTAGACATACAATGGGAAGACGGAGCAGCTCTTGACCCGGAGTGTGGACGATTTGCTGGACCCGGCCGTTCCGCTCCGTTGAGGCGTGCGGCCACAGACGGGA
>JBEBSO010000056.1:0-11407 GCA_040394275.1 Telluribacter sp. | reverse complement strand
CGCCCAGCTGGTTGTCGGCTTTGGAGGGTGTATCCAGGTCGACGATGCGCTCGAATGCGCTCTTGTACGGAAGCGTATAGTTCAGGTCTGCAATGATTGCGTTGAACTGGCGGAACGGCGCCCGCTGCGTTTCCACTACGCCGGCTACCGGCCATCCGTAGCCGGAAGGTTTCTGGTCGGAGACGTCGCCGATCAGCGTAATTTTTACTTTGTCGCTGGGTGTATACAGAAGCTGTCCCCTTACACCGATGTTGTTAAGATCGTTGATGGGCAGCTGCGTATGTTTGTTCAGGAAAAGACCGTTGCGCTGTGTGCCTGTGAACGAGACCCTCGCGGCCAGCTTTTTGCTGATGGGACCGGTGAGGGATCCTTTGGCCTGGATAAAGCCGTAATTTCCGTAGCTGAGCTCAAAACTCGCGCCCGGGTCGAAGCTGGCGGCGCGGGTGGTGATGTTGAAAGCACCCGAGGTGGTATTTTTCCCGAAGAGTGTTCCCTGGGGTCCGCGCAAAACCTCTACCTGCTCAATGTCTACAAAATCGAGCGCAGTCGCAGCGGGGCGGGCATAGTATACACCGTCAACATAAAAACCCACGCCCGGGTCTATCCCGTCGTTGGTCAATCCGAAAGTAGAGCCGAGGCCACGGATATTCAGCGTGGTATTCCTCGGGTTGGAGGCGTAGAGATGAACCGTGGGTACAAGCTCCTTAAGGCGGTTGACGTTAAAGGCCCCCGCGTCATCTGCCTTTGTTCCCCGTATGATCGAGATGGGGATCGGCACTTCCTGGGAGATCTCCTGCCGCCTGCGCGAAGAAATCACCACATCATCGAGGTGGCTGGTGCTGGGATCCAGCAGGATGGTTACGTTGTCGCCGGTGATCTGCACTTCCTTTTTAGAATAGCCGATCGACGTGACGACCAGTGTAAAAGGAAGCCTCTGGCCCGTCTTGAGCGAGAATTGCCCGTTCTGGTTGGTGACATCCCCGTTGGTAGTGCCGAGGATACGGACCGTGACGCCGGGCAGGGGCGTGTTGTCCCCGCTGTCGTAGACCGTACCCGATATGACGGTGTTGATCACGATGCGTTCCTGGGCGGAAAGGAGGAGCGGCAGCAAAAGCAGGCCGCCGGATAGCAATGCTTTAAATATCGTTTTCATGTCTGTATTCTTTAGAACTTTCTGTGAGAGAGATTTAAACTAACTTACCTGGAAAACCAGAATATTTACTTTTCCCGTCCGCAACAGGAGGTCAGACACATTGTAGGATAATAGGTAGATGACAAAATCATAACGGGTATCATTTTAGGTTCGGTGCAAATGTATAAAATTATTATACATAAACTATATAGATTTAGTAGATTAAAATAAAAAAATATCAGATATATCGGAAATAGGGCTGTATGAATGCTTTTTTTATCTGAAAAAGTTTTTATTTTCTTAATATACTGAAGCGATAACGGTTTGATGTACGAGAGGGAAGCTGTTTGTGCGGGTGTGACTGCCCGGATTTCCCGGTGGGAATTTTATGAAATTTCCAATACGTGCGACGTTCACAGCGGCAGGCGGGGCCGACCCTGTGGGCGGCGTGACCGGCGCGTCGGGTGAATTCCGGCTGGCCGGCGTACCCACGGGCCGGCAGTCATTCCGTATGACCATGCCGGGCTACCAGGACCAGCTCATCTCCAGCCTGCTGATCACGGCAGCCAAAGAGGTGGTCCTGAACATGGCCATGACCGAATCGGCGCGGGCGCTGGCCCGGAGGCCTTACAAGACGAGATTCCTCGTCAAAAACGCCTGGCTGGAGGCCTGAAGAAATCCCCCGGTCTTCCGCCGGGGCGGTGCCGGGTTGGTTTACGTATATCCATCCGTTATAGCTGCGGACGACAGGAATCGCCTGCAGCCTCAAAATGCCGCTCCCCTTCCTCACTGGCACGGAAATTGTAACTGTTTCCCTGTGCGCCCTACCGGATTTGCAGCCGTAGCCTTTGCCGCGCCGCTCGTGCAGAGCCTTGGATAATTGCTTGATATGCTTTCATCACATTTACTCAAAAAGACCAGATAATCATGCTTACTCAACCGGAAAAACAGGAAAAAAAAGGTTCGGATCTCACCAGTCAGCTGCTTCAGCATGCTGTTTTCGCGTCTCCCGCTGCAGGTATGCCCATGCTAAACACGATCCGTTATGGCCAGGCAGGTATCTGAACGAATCGCCGAGCTCTGGAAGCTCCACAGTGCGCAGCAGCTGTTTTACAAAATGGCCATGCGCGAAGACATATCGGGTGAGCTGCGCCGGCTCTACGGGAAGGGCTACCTGATCAGCTCGGTCTGCATGAAAGAAATCTCGGAGATGTATGACCAGCTGAGGTGTCCTGTTTCCGACCGCATGCTCAGGCTCCGGTCTGCGGATACCTTTCTGTTAAAGCTGTTGAAATTGCCGGAAGGCCGGCAGACGGATCATGTCATCAGGTATCTCAGGGATGCGCAGGCCAGGGTATTGAAGAAATACGAAAAGGTCCTGGCGCATTTCGAAAAAGGAGAGGCGGGCATCCGTGTGCTGAGCGACCACATTTTTGTGCTGAGCAACCTGGCGGAGAAGCTGGAGCGGATCCGACGCGGAGAGCAGACGATTCAGGGGGTATACCGGCGGTGAAATCAGGCCCGCTTCCCCGCCCGCACCCGGGGAGAACGGCCGGCCGGGATAGGCAGGGGGGTATGACTTTATTCATTTATCACCACAAATACTTTCGTTATGAAAACCACGAACCGATTGTTGAAAAAGGGAGCAGGAGTGCTGCTCCTGTGCGTGCTGTTGGGCTGCGGCTCCGGCACGACCCGCAATGACACCGGGTACGACACCACCCTGATAGAACCGGACGTGACGATTCCGGCCCCGGTAGATACCGTTTTTCCGGATACTACCCACCAAGAGCTCGGAAATGAACGCCGGTCCGGCAGCAGGGATACCGCACGGACACCCGGCGCACGGCGGACACCTTAGTAAGGTATGTCTTTTTCTTTTATTTACATATTGTTAATAAAAATTTATGATTTATCAATGATAAGGATGGTTTCAATGAAGGCCAGACAAGCTTTTTACCCGGCATAGTCCCGGCTCAGCATGAAGGGAAAGCGCTGGAAGCGCAGACCTCCCGCGTGTTCCAGGACCAGGATGCGGCGCGGATGGGATTTCTCAGGGCCCGGCAGAGGTTGCTGGAGGTTAACAACTGGTCGCGCCATATCGAGGGGATCAGCGCAGCATTCCAACTGGTGAATCCCGAAGGCCAGGCAGTGGAAGAAATGGCCGGGAAAGGCCTGACGATCCGGATCGATATCCCGGGCCCCGGACCCTCGGCAGGAGACGGCTATGATTGGGCGGTGATCGAGGACATGGAAGAGGGAAGCACCGATACGCTGGACTACGTGGCTTTCAGGGTAAGGCCGACCGAAAACCCGTCAGGGTCCACCGGGGAGGCGGCTCATTTTTTTGCGGCGGGATCTTCCGGCACCTTCGTATTGTACCGGTATAGAAACGATCTGACCTGTACGGTATATGACCGTAACCTGGAGCCCAGCACCGGCGAAGAAGCCGGCTTTACCGACCGCGTGCGAAACTCGGTCGTGGGTGTCACCGCTGCTATAGGAATGTCGGGTATCCAGTGGCAGAAGCTGACGGATGCGGTAATGGATTGAGCCGGAAAGGGTGTAGCGGGAAGGGCTGCAATCCCGGGCTACGACAATATTTTCACCTCAACAAAAACATCATTGATGAGAAAGCTAGGAATCGCGCTGGTAGGTCTGGGAAATTACATCGAAAAACAGCTCGCTCCCGCGCTCCGGGAAACCCGTTCGTGCCGTTTAGCGGGTATCGTCACGGGCACCCCGGACAAAATAGAAAGATGGCAACGGAAATATGATATCCCCGGCTCCAATGTATATACCTACGACACTTTTGACCGGATCGCTGATAACCCGGATATCGATATCGTGTATGTGGTACTTCCCAATGCCCTGCATAAGGAGTATACCCTCAGGGCGGCGGCCGCCGGAAAGCATGTGATCTGTGAGAAGCCCATGGCCGTAAACGCAGAAGAGGCGGAAGAGATGGTGGAGGCCTGCCGCAGGGCGGACAAGCTGCTTTCAATAGGCTACAGGATGCATTTCGATCCTACCACGCTGCTGATACGGGAATTACGGGAAAATCTCACGTTTGGAAATTTTACAGGTATCCGGGCGGAAAACAGCCAGCGGATGGAAGCCGGCCAATGGAGACTGGATGCAGCACTCGCCGGGGGAGGCCCGCTGCTGGACCTGGGCATTTATTGTGTACAGGCCTGCATTTACAGCGCCGGGGAGCTGCCGGAGGCCGTGCAGGGCAACTTTGATGAAAACGGAAACACGGAAAAGTTTGCTTCGGTGGAGTCCGGCGTACGGTTCGACTTGTTTTTCCCTTCCGGGATTACAGCGCGTTGTCATACCAGCTATACCGGGGAAGCCGACCGGCTGCGGATCGAGAGTGAAGCCGGTTGGCTGGAGTATGCGCCGGCGTTTGCTTACAGCGGTTTGAAGGGCGATACGGGCCGGGGAAAGATCAGGCTGCCGGAGGTAAACCAACAGGCTCTCCAGATGGATGATTTTGCACAGTGCGTACGGGACAGGCAATCCAGTAAGGTCGCCGGTGAAATGGGGCTGAGAGACATGAAAATCCTGATGGCCATCTATGAAGCTGCAGCGGCGAACAGGGAAGTAGCCCTCACCTGGCCTTAGCCCGGAAATGGTATGGAGAAGGAAGCCTTGGTCCCGGTGGTGCGGTAATCCCGCCGGTTTTACGGGCTAACGGTCATACAAGCCTGTCAGCTGTCTCAGCTTTTCCGTGAGGAGCAGGTCAAATTCATCCGCAGGCATTCTCCATGTCCAGTTGCCTCCGGTTGTCCCCGGCTTGTTCATACGGCTGCCCGCATCGTGCTTCAGGATGTCCTGCATCGGGACAATCGCTGTTTCTGCGACGGAGGCATATGCCATCCGGATCATTGTTTCGCAGATATTGTCTTCGTGAACGTCTGTGCCGCAGTACTGCCGGATGGCGCGGCGCGCGGGCGCTGTCAGTTCTTCCCTGTACCAGCCCAGGGTTGTATTGTTGTCGTGCGTCCCCGTGTATACGACGAAATCTCTTTCATGGTGGTGGGGTATATGGGGCGATCCGGCCGTGTTTTCTCCGAAAGCAAACTGGAGCACCTTCATGCCGGGCAGATGAAAATACTTTCGCAGCAGGTGCACGGCTTCATCGACTTCGCCCAGGTCTTCGGCAACGAAGGGAAGCGTACCGAATACCTTGCGGAGCCTGTCAAAGAAGCCGGCGGAAGGTCCGGCTTTCCAGCGGCCGCGGACGGCGGTCGGTTCTTCCGCCGGTACTTCCCAGTAAGCGGAGAAGGCCCTGAAAGTCGGGGAAGATCCCGGTGGTGAGGGGAGATGCCGGTGCCAGCGAGATGATCCGTCGTATCGTTGCCGACGATGAGGAGGAAAGGATGCCCCGGCACGGGGCGCCTTTGAACGCAAAGGAGATCGGCATCCTGAAACGGTGGATCGAAGAAGGCGCGAAATGGGAAACACACTGGGCCTATAAGCGGATCGGGAGACCGGATGTGCCGTCTCTGAAACGTATCGGCAACCTGTTCGGGCTGCTGAACACGGCTGACGACAAATGGATGAAGAACGAAATAGACCATTTTGTGGCCGAAAAGCTGAGGGAACAAGGGCTGAAGGCCTCTCCCGAAGCCGACCGCACCACACTGCTCCGCAGGGTGAGTCTTGACCTTACGGGTATGCCGCCGGGCGCAGAACAGGTGGAAGCATTTCTAGGGGACTCATCTCCTGAAGCCTATGAAAAAGCGGTCGACAGGCTGCTCGGATCACCTGCCTACGGGGAGAGATGGACTTCGATGTGGATGGATCTGGCCCGCTATGCCGATACGAAAGGATATGAAAGCGACGGCGGAAGGACCATGTGGCGCTACCGCGATTACGTGATCAGGTCGTTCAATAACGACAAGCCTTTCGACGAGTTTACGGTGGAGCAGCTTGCCGGCGACCTGTATCCCCCGGGGCGGGGCGGCTTCCCGGAAGAGGAAAAAATCATTGCCACGGGGTTCCACCGGAATACGATGACCAACAACGAAGGGGGGACGGATGACGAAGAGTTCCGGGCGGCGGCGCTGATAGACAGGGTCAACACGACCTGGGAGGTTTGGCAGGGCACCACCTTTGCCTGCGTCCAATGCCATAGCCATCCGTATGATCCCATCCGGCATGAGGAGTATTTTAAGTATGCCGCATTTTTCAACAACACCCGCGACGAGGACCTGTGGGACGAATGGCCGAAGCTGAAATTCTATAAAGGGGAAGATTCGGCTCGTGTGGAGCGGATCAAAAGCTGGATCCTGAAGCACAAGCCGGACGAGCTGCCGGCCAAAAACCAGTTTCTCCGGGTGGCGGAGCCGAAGATCAACGCGCATCATTTTGTAAAAGGGGACCAGTCTACCGTGCTGCTGATTTCCTACTATGGCGTGAAGCACAAGGGCAATGCCCATATTCCTAAAGTAGATCTTACAGGAGCCGGCAACGTGCTGATGAACGTCAGCACGAAGGCCGAAAACGCGGTGCTGACCTTACACCTCGACCGGCTGGACGGTCCCGTCCTCTCGACCATCAACGTGCCGGCGAGGGATACCGTGGTTATCGCACCGATCATGAGGACAGAGGGTAAGCACGATGTCTATCTGTCGCTGCACAGCCCGAAAAAGCCGGAAGAATGGGTGCGTATCACCTGGGCTGCCTTCCAGCCGGCCCTGCCGGGTGCCTCCGAGCCCGGTTACCGGGAAATTGTCAGTGACTATGCCGCTGCGCTGACCCGCCCGGCCGAAAGCATGCCGGTAATCTGGGAGGGAAAGGGCGATTTCGCGCGGAAGACCCACGTGTTTGTGCGCGGCAACTGGATGGTGAAAGGCAGGGAAGTGAGCCCGGACGTGCCCGGGCTGTTCGGCTCCATGCCGGAAGACGCTGCCCGCGACCGGCTGGGCCTCGCCCGGTGGACGGTAAGCCGGGAAAACCCGTTGACGGGGCGTGTGATGGTGAACCGTTTCTGGGAGCAGCTTTTCGGGAGGGGACTGGTCGAAACCCTGGAGGATTTCGGTTCTCAGGGCGCAAAGCCTTCGCATCCGGAGCTGCTCGACTGGCTGGCCGTCTCGTTCATGGAGGATTATGGCTGGAGCGTCAAAAAATTACTCAAAGCCATCGTCATGTCGGGCACTTACCGCCAGAGCTCCCGCTCCGATCATACCCGTACGGAAAAGGACCCCGCCAATATCTGGCTTTCCCGGGGCCCGCGCGTGCGGCTGAGCGCCGAGCAGGTGCGCGACCAGGCGCTGGCCTGCAGCGGGCTGATTTCGGGTAAGATGTATGGCCCGAGCGTAATGCCTCCGCAGCCCGACAAAATCTGGCAGTCGCCGTACAGCGGTGAAAAATGGGTAGTGAGCGAAGGCGAGGACCGCTACCGCAGGAGCGTGTACACCTACTGGAAGCGAACGGCTCCTTATCCCTCCATGACAACGTTTGATGCGCCCAGCCGGGAGTTTTGCCAGTCGCGAAGGATAATCACCAACACCCCGCTCCAGGCCCTGGTCACGCTGAATGACCCGGTATACCTGGAAGCGGCTGAAATGCTGGCCTCCAGAATGAAGACGGGAGGCCACACACCGGAGCAGCAGCTCAGGGAAGGTTACCGGCTGCTGACGTTTAAGACGATCGAGCCGGACAACCTGAAGGTGCTGGTGAAGGTATACCATGATATGTTGAACGAATACAGGCGAAATCCTTCGGAAGTGGACAGCATCCTGGTATACGGGAAGGAGAAATCGCCTGAGCTGGCCGCATTGACGGTGTCGGCCAATGTGCTGCTCAACCTGGACAACGTGCTAACAAAGGAATAGACTTTAATGGAAAACCTACTTAGGGAACTGGAGCACCTCTCGCTGCAACGTAAAACACGCCGTCATTTCCTGCAGTCAGCCGGCCTGGGGCTCGGGATAATGGGACTGGGCTCGCTGGCGGGATGCTCCTCAACGGGAAGCGGGGCAGCGGAAACGGCGGGTCATTCCGGCCTTCCGCATTTTGCGCCGAAGGCCAGGCGGGTTATTTACATTCACATGGCCGGCGCGCCATCACAGCTGGAGCTGTTTGACTACAAGCCCGAGCTGGCCAGATACCACGGCAGGGATTGTCCCGCCGAGTTCCTGGAGGGCAAGAAGTTTGCTTTTATCCAGGGTGTTCCCAAAATGCTGGGCCCGCAGGGGAAATTTGACCGTTACGGGCAGTCAGGCGCCTGGCTTTCGGATTACCTGCCCCATCTCCAGACGGTGGCGGACGAGATCACCTTCCTGAAAGCCATGCACACCGATGAATTCAATCACGCGCCGGCGCAGCTGCTCCTGCATACGGGCAGCCCGAGGCTCGGGCGTCCCAGCCTGGGAGCATGGGCCATGTACGGCCTGGGATCCGAAAACCGGAACCTGCCCGGCTTCATCGTGCTTGCTTCCGGCGGGCGTCAGCCGGATGCGGGTAAAAGTGTGTATGGAAGTGGTTTTCTCCCGTCGGTCTACCAGGGGGTGCAATGCCGGACGGGAGGGGATCCCGTTCTTTATATTTCGGATCCTCACGGGATGAACCGGAATGCCCGCCAGCAAACGATAGAAGCCATCAGCGAGATCAACCAGCAGATATACGACGATGTCCGGGACCCGGAGATACTGACCCGCATCAGCCAGTACGAGCTGGCTTTCCGGATGCAGATGTCCGTGCCGGAAGTAACGGATATTTCAAAAGAGCCACAGTTTATTCTGGACATGTACGGCGTAAAGCCGGGCGAAGGAAGCTTCGGGATGAATTGCCTGCTGGCCCGTAAGCTCGTCGAGAACGATGTACGCTTCGTCCAGCTCTTCGATTGGGGCTGGGACGGCCACGGTACTTCCTCCAACGCCAATATCGAAGGAGGGCTGCGCGCCAAATGCGAGGCATCCGACCGGCCCATAGCGGCGCTGATCAAAGACCTGAAAATGCGCGGGCTGCTGGAGGAAACGCTGGTGGTTTTCGGCGCCGAGTTCGGCCGGACCCCGATGCAGGAAAACCGGAACGGGCTGGTGATGCCTTATATGGGGAGGGATCATCACCTGGAAGCCTATACGATGTGGATGGCGGGAGGCGGTGTAAAAAGAGGGTACACGCACGGCGAAACCGACGAGCTGGGCTATTATGGTGTAAAGGATCGCGTCCATATTCATGATTTGCAGGCTACGATCCTGCATCTGATGGGCTTCGATCATGAAAAGCTGACTTTCCCGTTCCAGGGGCGGAATTTCCGCCTGACGGATACCCAGGGGAAGGTGGTGAGGCAGGCCATTGCCTGACAAAAAAGGCGTCCGTACCGGATGCTTAAAGCAAAGCCCGGCGTACCGGGCGCGTCCTGATATTCGCGTAAGAATTATGATATGTCTTTATTAGCTATCCTCCAGTCCGCAGAGACTCCCGCCTGGATACTTTTTATCGGGCGGTTTCATCCCGTCCTGGTGCATCTTCCCATCGGGTTCCTGCTGATTGCAGTGCTGCTGGAGATCGGCCGGTATACCGGCCGGATCAGCGTGGATGCGGTCGTAACCAGGTTTATTCTCTTCTGGTCGGCGGTGAGCGCGACGCTGGCCTGCGGCGCCGGTTACCTGCTTTCGCTGGGCGGAGGGTATGAGGAGCGCTTGCTGGAAGCGCACATGTGGAAAGGCATCGGGGTGGCGGCATTTGCCTGGACAGCGTGGCTGGTTCAGTTTCTCAAAGTACGGGCCGGCGGGAAGCCTGTTTACCTGTTTTCGTTTGGCCTGGCCGTGCTGCTGACTTTCGCAGCAGGCCATGACGGCGGCTCGCTGACCCACGGGAATGACTACCTGACCCGGTACATGCCCGGCCCCCTGCGTACCCTGGCCGGCGTTGAACCGGTCAGAAGCGTGACCGGGATCAAGCCGGTAGCCGATTGGCGGCAGGCCGTGGTTTTTGAAGAGATGGTCCGGCCGGTCCTGGAGGCGCGCTGTACGCAATGCCATAACGCGGTAAAGAAAAAGGGCAATCTCCGTATGGATGAGCTGTCGCTGCTGCTCAGGGGAGGCGATAACGGCCCGGTCCTGGTGCCGGGAAAGAGTGCGGAAAGCGACATGATCAGGCGCTGCCTGCTCGACGAAAGTGACGATGATCACATGCCTCCCAAAGGGAAGCCCCAGCTGACTCCCGACCAGATCACGTTGATAGCCTGGTGGATCGACCAGGGTGCGCCCGCAGACAAAAAAGTATCCGAGCTGACCGTATCCGGGCAGATCGAGCCGGTTTTGGCTTCGCTGGGTCAACCTGGCGACCCCGGGTCCGGTATCAGCTCCGGTACGGAGTCCGCCGTTGCGGCGTTGAAAGCGGCGCCTGCGAAGGAGAGCGATATCGAAGCGCTGCGCCGGACGGGCGTCACCGTTAAGCCGTTGTCTCAGAGCCAGCATCTGCTCGAAGTCAATGCGGTGAATGCTGCCCGGTTCGGAGAAAAGGAGGTGGCGCTGCTCCTGCCCCTGGCAGCGCAGATCACGTGGCTGAAACTGGGGCGGACGCAGATTACCGACGCCTCGCTCGGGGAAATCGCCAGGCTGAAAAATCTCACCCGGCTGTATCTCGAACATACCGGGATCGGCGACCTGGGTATCGCGGCGGTGGCAGGACTGTCGCATCTCGAATACCTGAATCTGACCGGTACGAAAGTGAGCGATAGCGGTCTGAGGGCTGCTGCGGCCATGACCGGCCTGCGCTCGGTTTACACCTGGCAGTCGGCGGTAACTGACAGTGCCGCTATGGAAATAGGCAGGCAAAATCCGGGTCTGCAAATCGTAAACGGCCTGAGCCAGGCGGAGGCCGTACCGTTAAAGGCGCCTCATCCGTAGCAGGGACATCTGAACCAGTATATAAAACCCGCAGGCTTTACCCGGGCCTGCCATCCCAATCGAAAAATGAACCGTCGTACCTTCCTGAATACAGCCGCAGTGACGGCTGGAACAATGACCGGCATAGAAAGTACTGCCCGGGAAAATAGCGCAGACTGGCAGTTTGCAGACAAGCATTCACTGAAAGTATTCGGCACCGGCTGGGGGTTTCGGGGCACCACCGACCAGCTTTGCGCGGCGGTCAGGAAGGAAGGCTACGACGGTATAGAAGTCTGGTGGCCTGCGCAAAAGGCGGGTCAGCAGGAGCTCTTCCGCGCTTTGGAAAAATATGAACTGGAAGTCGGCTTTCTCTGCGGATCCGGGGAGAAGGATTATGCCGTACATTTCAGTGCATTTCAATCGCAGG
>JBEBSO010000055.1:0-11459 GCA_040394275.1 Telluribacter sp. | reverse complement strand
CAGATATGACCGACCATTATTGTACAGACCTCACTGAGGCAACGCCGGAAACATCCTATGGCTCCCGGGCGCAGAAGAGGCTTTTTCTTCTCCTGCTGCTTTTGGGGACCGCCGCTCCGGCGGTTTTTTCACAGGCGGTCTCCCTTCCCTCCGCATCCGTCAGCGCCGGGGTTTCCAAAAGGAACATTACGCCGGATCCCGCGGTGATCAACTGGGTTACCGGGAAGCCCTACGGGAACATCCTGGATTCACTTTACGCGCGGGTTCTTGTGCTGCAGGATACGAGGCAAAAAGCCGTCATTATTTCCCTGGACCTGCTTGAAGCCGGGGAGTCTTTCACTTTCGAAACGCGGAAAGCCGTCGGCGCCGCGTTGGGAATCCCCGAGGGACATATCCTGGTAAATGCATCGCATAACCATTCCGCGCCCTGGTCCCCGGTTTATGGCGACAGGTTCCGGCAGGTGATGAAGCGGGACTCCTGGTGGCATATTTCGCAGGATGATAACCCCCATTACCAAAGCTGGAAAGCGGGGCTCGTCACAGGTATCGTACAGGCAGCCCGTGAGGCGGATGCATCCGCCGTACCCGTCGACCTCTGGATCGGACGGGCGGATGTTTCCGCGTTCCTGGTCAACCGTCGTCCGCGTGCGGCAGCCTGGGGGATTGCCGAAGACACTACCCCGAAAGCGTTCGGTTTCAGGCATCCCGACTGGGATCCGGCCGTCATGGTCGGGGGGAAAACGTTCGGCCCGCTGGACCCTGCTATGACCATCCTCTCTTTTCGTAACAAAACAGGGACGAACGTCGCCTCTGTTTTTCACCTGTCGGGTCATGCCGTATCGGTATATCCTTATGAAGACGGGGTGTCTGCCGACTGGCCCGGGGAAGCCTCCCGGCGGATGAGCCGCGCGCTTGGCGGTGAATTCCTGTTTCTGCAGGGGGCGGGCGGGGATATAAATCCCTGGAGAAGGGGCCTGGACGCCGTGGGCGTAATGGCCGACGGGCTGGCCGAAAGAGCCGGGGCGGCGCACCGTTACAGCGTGAAGCTGGAGACCGCTCCCATGCGCATCAAACGGGTAACCGTAGGTATGCCTCTCAATCCCTACGGCAAGCGACACACCGGGTTGGAGCGGATGGACGGCGAGGTCCAGGTGCTGGCCTGCGGCCCGCTGGCGCTGGTCGCGCTTCCCGGTGAGCTGCTTACCGATATCGGGCAGGCAATCAGGGAAAAATCGCCGTTTCCGCAGACGCTCGTGCTGGGATACTCCAACGGCTACGGCGTGATCTATGTTGGCATGCCGGGCGAGAAAGCAAGGGGAGGCTACGAAATGGACGAGAAGCAGAGCCTGGGTACGGATTCGACCGGGGAGGTGCTGGTAAACGCCGCCCTGAAGCTGCTGAACGAGGTATATAAAAACTGACCGGAGCCGGCGTCCGGCAGGAAACATTATTTCGGGCCATTCATTTGGAGAATACAGAAAATTTTACTAACTTTTATAGATAGACTCTTCCTGCTTCGGAAAATAGGCAGGTACCCGGATGAAATCCTTCTCAATTCTTGTCGCCATTTACTTAGACTTAATATAAATAGCTATATTTGCGTGTTAATTCTGATGTATGGCAGATAAGGCGCAAATGAAATCCGGTTACACCGACCTCAAAGATCCGGAGGTCTTCGGGGAGCTGTATGCGCTTTACTCCAGGAAAATGTACCGATTCGCGGTGTCCTTTTGCGGGGACAGGGAGCTGGCGGGCGACATTGTACAGGATGTCTTTGCTTCACTTTGGGAGCGCCGCGACCGGCTGGTGATCGAAGGGCCTGCGGAGCACTATTTTATCCGGGCTGTAAAGCTGAAGGTATTTCAGGCGCTTCGGGCGCAGGAGGTACGCCGGCGCCACCAGGATAGTCTCGCCGTGTCGTTGTTCGAAAACAGTACCTCTGACGACGTGTATTTCCGTGCGCTTCAGGAAGACCATAGCCGAAGGGTACAGGCCCTGCCGCCCCGCAGGCAGGAGATCTTCCGTATGAGCCTGGAAGACGGGTTGAGCAACAAGGAGATTTCAGGCCGGCTGTCCATTTCTGAAAAGACTGTGGAGTATCACATTACCCATACCGTGCGGTTCCTGAAGAAGTTTCTGGTTCCCGACGTCCGCCGGTAACCTGTTTTTTCCTTCACTTTCCTTTTTTTGCCATGATCCGCCGGCCGTGCGTGCGAAGGGATAGTTTTTTTCCTTTCCGAAAAAAAAACAGGCTCCTGCATTAGGAAAAAAGCCGCGTGAAGGAACTATCCTTTAACAGTTGATAAAATTCAAAGCTTGAATGCGCGTAACGCCAGAATTGATCCGTAAATACCACCGCGGCCGCTGCACACCCGAAGAGGCGGCGGCTGTGGAGGAGTGGCTGGTTTCCGCTAACTGGCCCGGGGATTACGAACAGCCGGCGGAGGGCGAGGAAACCCTGCCGGGCCGGTGGCAACCCCCGGTAAAAGGCCGTCGTATCGGCTGGTACGGGGTAGCGGCGGCGATCGTCCTGGCGGTCGCCGCCGGCGCGGTATTCTTTTTTGGTGAAAGCAAAAGCAGACAGGGTCAGGGCCCGGTGGCGTCCGCAGAAACGATGCGCGTCATCAAGACCCGCAACGGGGAGCTCCGGCAGCTTACCCTGGATGACGGGACCATTGTGTATCTCAATGCAGCTGCCACGCTGCATATCCCCGCCCGTTTTTCCGGCCCGGTCCGGGAGATAAGGCTGTCGGGAGAGGCCTATTTTGAAGTGGCGAAAGATCCGTCGCGCCCGTTCATTGTCCGTACACCGGAAAGCCTTACCCGGGTGCTGGGCACGCATTTCAACCTGAAGGCCTATACGGGAGAGCCCACCGAGCTGGTCGTTTCGGAAGGGAAGGTGGCTTTTTCATTGCTTTCGGAAGCAGGTAGCGAAGCCATTTTAACTGCCGGAGAACGTGCCGTGACGGGCGGCGGCGGCATCATCCGTGAAAAGGTATATGCGGGACGCTATATATCCTGGAAGGAGGGGAGGCTCGTGCTGGACGACCTGCCGCTGTCCTCCGTTGCCGGGCTCATCACCCGCCACTACGGTGTGCGGGTCGAGATCAGGGATCCCGCGCTGAATGCCCGGCGATACAGCGGGAGCTTCGAAAAGCCCACGTTGGAGCAGCTGATAGAGGACGTCGCCTATGTAACCGAAACAGGATATATTTTAAAGGACAGCGTCCTGATTTTACATAAATAAACCGCTGTAACCCGCGTGGGATCACTTCCGGAGTATTGCCGGCAGCCCCGAAAGCCAGACCAGGAAAATAAATACGTAAAAAACCCGGTGACAGTCGCCAAACTCTACACCGGGCATTGCGATCATTCAGAGAACCAAACGAGTCACATTTTGTACAAAAGTATGAAATTTAGGTTACGTATAACCTATACAGTAGTATTATTTACCCTTGCTTTACGGCCGGGGCTGCTTCCCGCACAACAGGAAAAGCTGGAGAAACCAGTGACGATCCGGATGAAAGGAGTCTCCATGTCCGACGCCCTGCTGGCGCTGGGTGACCGGGCCGGGCTGACGTTCTCCTATAGTACGCACCTGATCGACAAAAAGAAGCTGGTCGACCTGGTGTATGCGCAGGAGCCGCTTCGCCGCATCCTGGACGAGCTTTTTGAAGGAAAGATCAGCGGCATCCGGGTGCAGGGAAACCACGTTTCCATCCGGCTGAGGGAGACATCCCTGCCGGGCAGGATAAGCGGGCAGGTACGCGCCGCGTCAGGTGAGGCGCTCCCGGGCGCGTCGGTGGTGCTCAAAGGGACTTCCATCGGGATGCAGACCGATGCCACGGGCGGGTATGCGCTGCGGGCGGTGCCGCCGGGGAAGTACACGATCGAGATCCGGAGTATCGGGTACCTCCCGCAGACGAGATCCGTCAGTATCGGGGACGGGGGACAGCTTGCCCTGTCTTTTTCCCTGGAAGAGGACAAGCGCCAGCTGAATGAAGTGGTGGTGGAGGGCAGGACGGCTGCGCGGGAGATCAGGGAAAGCGGGTTTTCCGTAACCGCCATCGACGCAAAGAAATACGCCAATACCTCGCTGGATGTCAACCAGGTCTTAAACCGGAGCACGGGGGTAAGGATCCGGGAAAGCGGGGGCCTGGGTTCTGATTTTACATTTGCCATCAACGGGCTGTCGGGAAGGTATGTAAGGTTCTTCATCGACGGGGTGCCTATGGAAAACCTGGGCCAGGCATTCAACCTCAACAATTTTCCGGCCAGTCTTGTCGAGCGCATAGAAGTGTACAAGGGGGTAGTGCCGGGGACACTGGGCTCGGATGCCCTGGGCGGCGCGGTCAACATTGTCACCAACAAGAGCATCAGGCATTTCCTGGACGTGAGCCATAGCTACGGTTCTTTTAATACCCATCGCTCCGCGCTGACCGCCCAGTACAAAGATGCCCGCCGGGGTCTCAGCATACTGGCGAAAGGTTTTTACAACTATTCCGACAACAACTACCGGATGCGCAACGACCCGGAGCACAACGTGCTGATCGAAGTGGCGGAAGAAGGGAAATGGGTGGCAAAAGACGGGTTGCGCAGGTTTTACGACCGCTATCAGTCCGGTATGGGGCAGGCCGAGGTAAACCTGACGGATAAAAAATGGGCGGACAAGTTCTCTGCAGGGTTTTCCTATGCGCAATACAACAAGCAGCTGCAGACGGGGGCCAGCGTTAACGTGGTGAACGGCGGCAGGTACGCTACCGGCTATACGCTGTCGCCTTCGCTGAGCTACGCAAAGACCGGCTTTCTGGTAAAAGGTTTGTCCGTTACTCTCAACGCAGGGGCGGGTTATGACAGGTATTCGGTACGGGACACCGCCTCCTATCCCTACGACTGGAGCGGCGGCTTCATCAGGCCTTTACCGCCCCACAGGGAAAAGGCAACCGGCTACCTGTATACCAACCGATCGTTGCTGGCCAGGGCCAATGTGGATTACAGCCTGCACAGGCAGCATTCCGTTACGGCTACCTATAACGCCAATATCATGACCCGTCACTCGGAAAATGAGCTGGATCCCGCCTACGAGATGGGGCCCGACAACCACCTGCAGAAGCACATTGCCGCGTTGAGCCTGAACAGCGCGCTGCTGGAAGACCGCCTGAGCAATAATCTGTTTGCCAAATACTACGGACTGTACGCTTCCAAAAATATCATAGTGGAGACCGAATATATAAAGGACGATGAGGGACACTACACAACCATCAATCATTTCGATCAGAAAAGGAGCTATTCGGGTTTTTTCGGATACGGTATGGCCAGCCGGTCCAAGATTACCTCCGCGTGGGGCATCAAGACGTCAGTTGAAAAGACCTACCGACTCCTGGATGGCAACGAGCTTTTCGGCGACGGGCTTTTCTACCTGGGGAACCCGGACCTGCGTCCGGAGAGCAGCTACAACTTTAACCTGGGCAGCTACTACGACTACCGGAAAGACGCACACGGGCTCAACGTGGAGGTAGGCGCCTTTTACCGCGATGCCCGGGATTTTATCTTCAACCGGATGATCCGGGGCTTAAATCCGCAGATCAACGAATTTACGGATTACACCCAGCCCTACAACGCCGGGAAAGTGCAGATAAAGGGACTGGAGGCCGAGGTGAAGTACCGGTACGGCAAGCTGCTGAACGCGGGGGTTAACTTCAGCGTGCAGCATGCGATCGACAACCGTCGTTATAACGACGGCGTCACCAGGTACGAAAACATTACCTACAAAAACAAGATACCCAACCAGCCCTGGCTGTTCGGCAATGCCGATCTCGGGATAGGCAGGGACGGGATCCTGGGCAGGGAGTCCCGTCTCCAGCTGGATTGGTATACTCAGTATGTGCATTGGTTTTATCTCACCTGGGAGGCGCTCGGTAGCCGTGAGTCGAAAAATACGATCCCGACGCAGCTCATTCACAATGCATCGGTCACCACCTCGTGGCTCAACGGGAAGTACAACCTGTCGCTGGAATCCCGCAACCTGAACAATGAAATCGCTTATGATAATTTCCGCCTGCAGAAAGCCGGGCGTTCCTTCCACGTAAAGCTGCGCTGCGTGATCAGGTAAAGCTGTGAAAACAAAATACAATCAGGAAAATAACCACTTAAATCATGTCAGTAAAAACAATCAAATGTTCGCAAATGGCTGTCGGCATCCTGTTGCTGGCCGTCTTTTTCAGTGCCTGTGACAAAAAGAACCCGGATCCGACGCCCGATCCTCCTGTCGAAAAGCAGTTCATGATCTGGGCCTCCGCCGGCATTCCCCAGACGCATTACTTCCTCACCACAAAATCGCTGACGGAAGGGAAAATATCACCCGTAGGCAATGGAATTGATATCACCTCGCAAATAGAAAACCCGATGTCTCTGCTGTATAAAGACGGGTATTTTTATTCTATCTCCGACAATAAGTTTACCAGGGCAAGCATATCCGGAAACAAGCTCGTTGCGGAAAACATGGTGATCAACCGGAACAAGGTCATGGCGGGCCGGAATTTTGCCTACCATTTCTGGGACGGCGACAAGCTGGTCATACTTGAGTCCAGCAACCTGACGAATACAAAGCCTATCTACAATATCGTGGATACGAAGCAGCTGAAGACGATCGCTACAGGGGTTCTGGACATTCCCATCTATCAGACGGATAAAATCACTGCTCCCGACGGCAAGGAAGTGCCGGTGATGGTCGACCTGACCGGTGCGGTTTTCCGGGAAGGAAAGATTTTTCTCATGTGGAGGTATTATGCCGAGGGGATACCGGGCGTCCGCGCCCGCTCCGGGGTACTGGATTATCCGGCGATGAACAACCTCACCGGCACGGCGGCATCCGAAGTCTACGACCTGTTTACGAATATCAACGGCGACAATGTCCTTACGCATACCGACAACGAAGGAAACCTTTACCTGGTCCGGAAAAATTCGTCCGGGGACGGGCGCTATTTCTATGTCAGGATAAACAAGGGGCAAACTGTTCCTGATCCCTCGTACAACTTTTACATAGACGAAAGCAGCGTGATGCCCACCAGCTATTGCAGCGTGAGCGATAACCGGCAGATCGCCGGGTTTTACAACACCAAAGACCCCAACTGGCGGAACTGGACCATCGATTACAAGCTGGTAGATATAAAAGCAGGGAAAGTGATCGCTGATCTGAACGCGCTCGGCCTTCCTCACGATGTGGGTCGCCCGGCGCAGGCGGTGATCGTGGAGGACGGCAAAGCCTACATGGCGGTAAACGGCGGTGACCTGGGCAAATTCATCTGGGAGTATGACCTGTCGGCCAATAAGCTGACCCGGGGACTGGAAGCAGACGGAGGCCTGGATGCGTTCCCTTTCCTGACCCGCCTGAAATAAACGTCCATCGCCATAAACACCCGACCCGGATCGCACAGGGGGCATCCCGTCCCCGGAAGATGCGGTCCGGGTTTGCTTTTCCCACCGGCGGCAGGTCCGCACGGGAGCGGCAAAATGTGCCTGAACAACCAATGAAAGCACTTCAAAAGAAAAAAAGGCAGACGGCTTTTAAAAGACTGAACAACTGGCTGCACCTGTTGTTGGGCCTGGTAAGCGGCGCGATCATGTTCGTAGTCTGCCTGATGGCCTGTGTCTGGGTTTTCAACGAGGAGGTGATGCGTCTCCTGGTGCCTGATCCCCCGCTGCCCCATGTGGCGGTGAAGGAGGAGCCCCTGGCGCTCCCCTCGGTAGTGATGCAGCAGGCTGACCCGGCCTGTAAGACCGGGACGATCCGGGAGCTGCGTTACCGGAAAGGCAAGCCCGTCAGCGTCATCTTCTATTCCGGGCCCGAGAGCTATGAGCCGTACCGGGAAGAGGCCATTGTCCTGGCTGACCCCTATACGGGCGCCTGCATGGGGACTCTCCCCGTGCGCACCGAAGCGGAAACGGCCCGCCTTGAAAAAGCAGACCACTTTTTTCACTGGGCGCTGGACGGGCATCGTACATTGTGGCTTCCGTGGCAGATAGGAAGTCCTGTCGTGAACTACAGTACCCTGGTTTTCGTGGTTCTTCTGGTGACGGGACTGATCTGGTGGTATCCCGGTAAATGGAACAGAACCACGTTTGACAAGAGTTTCCGCATAAAATGGAGCGCGGGCTGGAAACGGATCAATGTGGACCTCCACAACGTGCCGGGTTTCTACGCCCTGCTGGTCTTACTGGTGCTGTCGCTGACCGGCATGGTTTACGGTCTTGAATGGTACAGCAACCTGCTGTACCGGGCCACCAATTGGGGCGTTCCCCTGAAAAGGTATCCCCCGCAGCAGTCCGACAGCGTGAAGGCGGGCCAGGCGGTTCCGTTCGGCAGGATCATAGACGAGTCGTTTATAAAAGTCGTTAACGAAAACAGGGACGTGGACAATATTTTTGTCTATCTGCCCGATACGGCAAGGGCAAATTCCGCTTTGCGGATCACGGCTGTTCCCACGGAAAAGAACTACTACCGGAATGTGTTCTATGGTTTCGACCGCTATACGGGCGGGAGCCTGCCTCAGGGTGATTTTTACGGGGAACCTTTTGCGCAGAGCACTACCGGGGAAAAGATCAGGCGCATGAACTACGACATGCATGTGGGGAGCGTGCTCGGCCTTCCCGGTAAGATACTGGCCTTTTTCGCTTCCCTGATCGGCGCCAGCCTGCCGGTGACCGGTTTTATCATCTGGTACAACCGGAAGTGGGGAAAAAAAGGGCGAAAGAAGGGGATTGGAAGGACAGTGCCGGTCAGGAATTTTTGAGGCGGGCGCGCTGATTTTTTTATTTCCGGGGAAAGCCGCCCGGAGCCGGAAGCCGATCCCGCCGGCCGGATGCAGTAGCCCGTTAAATTGAGCAGTTTTCCCGGCCGGGCGCCTCCGCCGGGACCTTTAAGGCAATACCCCGTATTTGTTCATGGCATCATTTTTATACAATAGCTTGAACGCCTGCACCACAAGGTGAAGGCGCACTTTAACCAGCTAAACCAGAACAACATGAAAGCCACATCGAAATTACTGGGTATCGCACTGGCAGCCGTTTTATTGTCGTGCGGGAATTCGAAGGACACGACCGATCGGGCCGACAGCACAAACGAGGCGATGGCAGACCGGGCCAGGGAAATGGGAGACGTCGCGGCGGTGGATGAAGATGACGCAGAATTTGCGGTAAAAGCCGCAAACGGAGGAATGGCGGAAGTCGAAATGAGTGAGCTTGCCGAAAACAAGGCGACGGACCCCGGGGTGAAAGATTTTGCCCGGATGATGATCACCGACCATTCACAGGCGAACGAAGAGCTGAAAGCGCTTGCCGCACAGAAGAACATTGCGCTTCCCTCTTCGCCCGACGAAGATAAGAGGGAGATATTAACCCGGCTCTCCGCCAGGTCCGGGAAGGATTTCGACAAAGCTTACATCAGGGAAATGGTGAAAGATCATGAAAAGGATGTGAAATTGTTCGAGGATGGCCTTCTGGAGGTCCGGGACGCCGAGCTCCGCGCATTTATCGAAAAAACGCTGCCGGTGCTGAGAAAGCATCTCACCCATATTAAGCAGCTGGATAGCCGCAAATAGCACCCCGGTTTTCAGGGATCAAGCTTAATTCTTGCGGAGGCGCTTAGATGAAGTATATTTCTCTTGTTGGCAATAGTTTGCGTGGGTAAAAAACAGGCTCAGGATCGTGTAACACGAAGACATAGCCTCACGTACTACGCTTAACAGGGCAGCTGATTCTGCTCCCCCTCTCCTTAAAGGAGAGGGGGCCGGGGGGGTGAGGTGATCATGGCAGTGATGGTCAGCGCAGCCGTTCATAAGGGTGCCCGGGCTGCGTATTCCCCGGGGCCCGGATGATCGTCACTCTTTTTTTCTCAATACCACTTCCACCACGCCGTCCTTTCCTTTTTGCCCGTACCTGAGAATGGCGTTCCGGTCTTTTCGAACGGTAACGGATTCGATGTTGTCATATTGTCTCAATGCGGCCAGCGATATATGCCGTTCGACACCGTTTACCAGCAACAGGGGTTCGGGCGAAACCCTGGTCGTGAGGCCGATGGCATCTGTGATACGGAAAGGTACGGCTGGCGATCCGGCAGGCCCGGGCAGGTGGGTTTCGGTAACTAAAGTGTAGCGGGGTTTTGCAAAGGCCATCAGGCACAGGAAAATGACCGGTACCACTCCCAGCACCAAGCCTTTCTTAAAGGGGCTTGACTTTGCTTTGGTCATCATCTGTATCCTTTTGAGGCTGCCGTCGGCGGTAAACGGGCTGGCAAATACAAAAACCGGGACTTTGAGGCTGTGGTTGATGAGGGCAGCCCGGTACAGCGCTACCGGGTTGCCCTTTTCAATGACCGTCCGGTCAGCCAGGAACTCATGGTTTTCTTTGACAGCCCGTACATACAGCCAGGCAAAAGGATTCCACCATTGCAGGGCGCAGCTCAGTTGCACGCCCAGCAGGTCCACCCAATGGCGCTGTACAACATGCGCCAGCTCATGTTCGAGAATGAGCTCCTTTTCGCGGGCCGGGGCGTCATTGCCGACCGCCAGGAAGATATAATTGAATATCGAAAACGAGCCCGGCAATTGAGGGTGGGTAATCACTTTGCAGCCCCGGTACCGGGTATATCCGTGTCTGACGGCCAGGCCGGCCGCCTGCCGGAAGCCTGCCAGGAGACGCAGTATAAAAAATATGCACACGGCCAGGTAGCCCGACAACAGGACTTTCACCAATACCGGAGTCGTGAGGTACCTGCCCCGGTCGTGGTGCCGGCCCCCGCTTTGAATTCAAGCGCTACCGGGTAGCTATGCTGGTAAAAAGGCAGCACCAGCGCGCAGCAGATGCCGGTCAGCAGGAAGTACCTGTTAAACCGGTAAAAAGTTTCGTTTCTTAGAAAACACCAATATATTCCCCAAAACGAAGCAGTATAGAGCGCTGATTTTAACAGGTAGATAAATAATGCCTCCGTCATATGCCTTTCATTGATCTTTGTTCAGCTCGTCTTTTGTTTCCTTAATCATCGCATCCAGCTCTTCCACCGTGTAATTGTTTTCCCTGGCAAAAAACGAGGCCATGGAAGAGAACGAGTTGTTGAAATAATTTTTCAGTAATCCGAGCAGCTGTGTCCTGGAGTAGCTCTCCTTGCTGATTACCGGCAGGTAATGGTTGATACGGCCCCTGCTGTGATGCGTGACAAACCCCTTGTTTTCCAGAATGGTCAACACGGTCGATACGGTAGTCCTTGCCGGTTTCGGTTTGTCCAGGCGCTCCAGGATCTCCTGCACGGTGCCCTCTTGCAAATCCCACAGGACCTGCATAATCTGCTCTTCTGCTTTGGTTAGCTGTGCCGGCGTCGTTTTTTTCATCGTAATATAAAATTTAATCTAATATTTTTATAAAACAAAACAATAAAAGAATTTAAATAATATACCCAACACCAA
>JBEBSO010000054.1:0-11463 GCA_040394275.1 Telluribacter sp. | reverse complement strand
TCCGACCGGCCGCGAAACCCAAAAGTTACTTCACGCTTGCCTGACGCTGCCGGGGCGACCCGCCGCCCGCCGAAAAAATGCCTGAATCATCGCATTCCGATACAGCATATCCAAATTGATTGCTACATTTAACCCCCGAAAGTACCGGCTGCCTGCAGCTGTAGCAGCACAAGGCAGGGCTTCCGGCAGAAATTTTACTCCTGTTACCCTATGAAAACCATTGTTTGCCTTTCAGGCCGCCTGGCCCTGAAACTCCTGCTGCCTGTGCTGATCACCCTGTACGGGCTTCCACATTTACAGGCGCAGACCCCGGTCCTTCAAGCCGGGTTTTCCAAAAAGGACATCACTCCTCCCCAACCCGGCTATCCTCACTACCGGGGCACAAGCACGGGTACCGACGACTCCCTCTATGCCAGGACATTTGTATTGAAGCAGGGAAAAACCGAGTCCGCTCTGATGGTATGCGACCTGCTCTGGATCTCGAGGGAGCTTTCCGCCGACGTTCGCCAGAAAGCCTCCGCCCTGACCGGCATACCGGCTTCCAACATCATCATTTCAGCCACGCATTCACATACATCCCCTGCCTATGATCAAAACATCAAAATACTGAACGAAGGCCTTCGCAAGAAAGACGCCTACACCCTGGATCCCGATCCTTACCCCGCCTGGCTGGCCGGCCAGATGATAGGTGCCATCGTCGAAGCATACAAATCGGCGGTGCCTGTCCGGGTAAAATCAGGAAAGACGGTCGTAGAAGGCATTTCCTATAACCGCCGGTTTATCATGAAAGACGGGAAGGTCGTTACCAACCCGGGCGTAGGAAACAAGGACATCCTGCGGACAACCGGTCCCAACGACCCGGACCTGGGCATCCTGATCTTTGAACGGACCGCAGACCAGGTTCCCATCGGGACATTCAGCAATTTTGCGGTCCACGCAGATACCTACGGCAGCACCCGTTTCAGTGCAGACTATCCCGGCGTCATCGCGGCTGTGCTGGAAAGAAAATTCGGCAACGGATTCGTATCCGTCTTCGGTGCGGGCCCCTGCGGCAACCTCAACCATGTCAATGTCGCGGCCGGTTCGAAGCGGCCGACTACCGCCGAAATCGGTGAGAAGCTGGCAGGCAAACTGCTGACCGGCCTTCCTTCGCTCAAACCGTTGACCGCCCAAAGCCTCCGGTTCCTTTCAGACTACGCATATGTGCCTCTGCAGCAATACACCCGGGAAGACCTTGAATATGTCAGCCGGCCGGAACAATCCGTTTACAACGATAAAATCCCACTCCTGGCCAGGAGAAGAAAAGTCAAAATCGAGTCGCTGGAGGAGATGCGGAGAACCGAGGCCATCCCACCCACCATCGGCACGGAACCCTGGATCCTTCCGCTCGAAGTGCAGGTGCTGACGCTCGGTAAAGAGGTAGCCATCGTGGGCCTGCCCGGGGAGCTCTTCGTGGAGCTGGGCCTGGAAATCAAGAAAAAGTCACCCTACAGGCATACTATGGTGGTCGAGCTCACCAACGTACATATCGCTTACGTACCTACCCTGGAAGGATTCCGGCAGGGCGGGTATGAAGCGGTCAATTCCCGTCTTCAGCCGGGTGGGGGTGAAATGCTTGTGGATGCTGCGCTGAAACTTTTAAATCAATCTTTCCCGGCCAGGTAATACCGGCCGGCTCACTTAAAATCCATCTGAATCGTTACTCGTATGAAAAAACCATTGGTAAGTTGTTTTGCGGCTGCTGTGCTGGTCCTCCTTGCCGCCGGCGCCGCCAGGCATCATGCATCACAGGATTACAGCCGTTACCCGGCAGACTCCGCCAGGCTGGAGGCGGCGCTGAAAAGCTTCCGCCTGGAAGACGGCCTTTCGATCGAACTCATCGCCTCGGAACCTCTCGTCGTTGACCCGGTGGCTTTCACATTTGATGAGAAAAACCAGCTGTATGTCATCGAAGACCGCGGTTACCCCGATCCCATTGACGGATCGACCGCTCCGGCCATCGGGCGCATCGCGTTGCTCCGGGACCTGGACAAGGACGGGAAATTTGAAACCCGGACCGACTTCGTCACGGAGCTTACCTATCCCAACGGGGTGCTCCCCTGGAAAGGCGGGATATTCGTCACCTGCGCACCCCACATTTACTATTTCAAGGATACCGACAACGACGGGATAGCGGATATCAAAGAAATTGTGCTGACCGGCTTCAACTCCAACCAGACTGCCCAGATCCGCGTCAGCCACCCCAGCCTGGGGCTGGACGGATGGGTCTACGTAACCAGCGGTCTGAACAACGGCAACATTACCTCGCCCAGGCACCCGGAACGGCCGGCGGTTAAGTTCACCTCCGCCGACGGGAGATTCGACCCCGAAACTTTCGAGTTCCAGAATACCGGCGGGCGGAGCCAGTTCGGCCTGGCCTTCGACCCCTTCGGCAGGAGATTCGGCACTTCCAACCGTCACCCGGTCATGCAGGCGATCCTGGAACCCTGGCATCTCCGCAGGAATCCTTCCCTGCAGTTTACCGAAACCCACCAGAACGTATCCACCGTAGAAGCCGAAGCAAAGGTATTCCCTATCAGCGGCGCAGTGACTACCGCCGAGTTTATACCCAGGCTCATGGGTCTGAGCCACACCGGGACGTTCACCTCGGCCTGCGGTCTTTTGATATACAACGGCAATGCCCTGACCGACGCCCACAAGGGGAATGTCTTCATCTGTGAGCCGGCCCAAAACCTGGTCCAGCGCCAGGTCATGAAATCCAAAGGCGTAGGCTTTACCTCCTCGCTTCCCTACCAGGGGAAAGAATTCCTGGCCTCTACCGACGAATGGTTTCGCCCCGTCTTCCTGCAGCATGGGCCCGACGGCTCGCTTTACCTGGCAGACATGTATCGTAAGGTCATCGACCACCCGTCTTACGTACCTGCGGAATCCAGGCACCTCCTGGATTTTGAAAGCGGCAAAACCGACGGACGGCTCTACCGGATTTTTGAGACCGGCAAAAAAGCAGGCGCAAGCAAATGGGACCCGGGAATGTCCGGCACTCCCGGCAGGCTGATGGAAGCGCTCAGCTCAGATAACGAGTGGGCCCGGGAAACGGCTTTCCGGAAAATCATCGAGCAAAAAGACGCCTCGCTTGTCCCTGCGCTCAGGCAAACCCTGAAGCAGGCCTCCCTGGCAGAAACCCGCACCCGTGTGCTTTGGCTGCTGTATCACCTGCAGGCGGCAGATGACGAGATCTTCAGGCTAGCCTTCGCCGACAAAGTACCCGAAATCCGCGAACAGGCGGTCAAGATCGCCGGCCTGTCCCACCATTCCTCACCAACTGTCAACGGCCTGCTGATCAAGGCGGCCGATGACCAGGACCTGAAGGTGCGGTTTGCGACGGCACTGGCGCTCGGCGACAAAACCGATCCGCAATCCGTGGCTGCCCTGGCCAGGATCGCCGGCAAAAACGGGGACGACCAGTGGGTGCGAAATGCCGTGCTGAGCAGTATCTCAGGCAAGCTCCCCGAATTTCTCGCCGCTTTCCAGGCGCAGAAGGCAAACGCTCCGGCAGCCCACGCAGCAGTCATGCAGGACCTGGGACGGCTTTTCGGGAATGCCGCCCCGATCGAAGATTGCCGCAACCTGATGAAAAGCGCGCTGAAGCCCGGGGGTAACCTCGACTGGCGTATTTCGACGCTTCTCGGGCTGGCCGAAGGCGTTTCCAAAAGAAGTGAGTCCCGGCAATCCGGCCTCAACCCGCTCGCTTACCTTGCCGGGAACCAGGAAGCCCAGCTTCATGCCTTTATGAAAAACGTCAACCAAAGAGTCGCCCTGGCCAACTTACCGGTTGCCGAACGAAAAAATGCCGTGGCTTTGCTGGGCTACTACCAGTTTGACCTGGTCAAAAATACGCTGGCAAAAATGCTGGACACCCGCAACCCGCCCGAGGTACAGATCGAAGCGGTATCTGCCCTGAAGCGACTGGGCGACCCGGAAGGCGCCCGTTACCTGACGGCCGCTCAAACCTGGTCGGCCTATACGCCCCGGGTCAAAAATGCAGTGGTGGCCTCGCTGGTTTACAGCAACGGGTTTGTGCCCGCATTGCTGGACGCCATTGAGAAGGGGACGGTCCGCGCAGCTGAGATCAACTCGACAGACCGGCAGCACCTGCTTAAAAATAAGGACAAAGCCATTGCAGACCGGGCAGCCAGCTACTTCAGCGAGCTCGAATCGGGCGGGCGCATGAAAATATACCAGGATTTCAGATCCCACCTCTCCAAGCCGGCCGTAGCCGCAGAAGGAAAGGAAGTTTTCCTGAGAAACTGCTCTGCCTGCCACTCCTATGCAGCCGAAAAGGGAGGAAACGTCGGTCCCGACCTGACCGGGATCCGCAACCAGCCCGCGGAAGCCATTTTACTTCATGTCCTTGTTCCCAACTACGAAGTATACCCTGCCTACCAGACCGTCAATATCGAAACCAATGACGGCAACACCGCATCCGGATGGCTTGTGGCCGAAACAGACAACTCCATCACCCTGCGGACCGCCTTCTCGACCGAGGTTTCCGTTTTGCGCAAGAACATCAAATCGCTGACCAACCCGGGTATCTCGCTGATGCCCGACGGGCTGGAGCAGGCCATGACCGAGCAGGAGCTGCTCAACCTGATTGCCTACCTGAAAGCCGGAAACTGATATGGAAACACTAAATTCAGAAAATATATGACCACCTTATCCCTTTTATCCGAAAACAAACGGCACCGGGTCCTGCTCCGCAGCGCCCTGCTTCCGTTCACGCTCCTGGTGCTCGCCGCCTTCACCGGCCTGCATGCCCAGGATGCAGCGCCCAAAGGCCTGCAGGCCGGCGCGGCGCTCAGCAACATCACTCCCTTCCTCGACGGGGGGATTGTAGGCAATTTCGGGAATCCACCGGAGGCCAAGCAGATTCATGATGAAATGTTTGCCAAATGCCTGGTGCTCGACGACGGATCGACGCAGCTTGCAATTGTCATTGTGGATAACCTGTCCATAGCCCGGGAAGTGCTTGACAAAGCCCGGCAGCTGGTCGCCCAACACACGCCGATACCGAAAGAAAACGTGCTGATGGCCGCCACGCATACCCATTCGGGCACCAGCTCGAGCGGGGTAGGCGCGCTCCGGATGAGCTACAATTATGACAAGCCCCTGGACGAGTACCAGGAGTTCCTGGCCCGGAGGATTTCCGACGGGGTAAGACGTGCACTGGTCAATAAAGAGCCTGCAAAGATCGCGTGGGGTTCCAGCCAGGTGCCCCAGCATGTTTTCAACCGCCGCTGGAAGATGAAGCCCGGCACCCCGATGCCCAACCCGTTTGGAGGCCAGGACAAGGCGGTCATGAACCCGGGTGTCGGTAACGCCAACCTGCTGGAACCCGCTGGTCCTACGGATCCCGAGCTCTCTTATGTATCGGTCCAGGCGCTGGACGGCCGGCCCATTGCCGTGCTGGCCAATTATTCGCTCCATTATGTAGGAGGCGTACCCAATAACCACATTTCGGCGGATTATTTCGGGGTTTTTGCCGATCGTCTGCAGCAGCTGCTGGGAGCCGACCGCCTGGCGCCGCCCTTTGTGGCGATGATGTCCAACGGTACGTCCGGCGACGTCAACAACATTAATTTCCGGGGACCGGCGGAACGTCTCCCGGCCTACCAGAAAATGCAGAAAGTAGCCAATGACATTGCGCAGGAAGTGTACAAAGGGTATCAGCAGCTTAGCTATCGCACCGACGTGAAGCTAGGCGCGGCGTACAGCGAGCTTTCCCTGGCGGTCCGGAAGCCCACCCCTGCGATGCTGGCCCGGGCCAAAGAAGTGGTGGCCAACCCGGATAAGGTAACCCTCGTACACCGGCTGGAAGCCACCTATGCACAGCGGATCATCCAGCTGCAGGAAGAATGGCCCGAGCGGATCAACATTGTGCTGCAGGCACTGCGGATCGGCGACCTGGGCATTGCGGCGATCCCGTTCGAGACCTTTGTGCAGACAGGGCTGGAGATCAAGGCGAAAAGCCCCTTCAAGCCTTCCTTTACCATCGAGCTGGCCAACGGCAATTATGGGTACCTGCCCACGCCGGAGCAGCATGCGCTGGGCGGCTATGAGACCTGGATGGGGACCAACCGGGTGGAGACCGGGGCCACCGTCAAGATCGTAGACCGGCTGATGGAATTGTTCAGGTCGCTGAAATAGGCACGTGACCCGTTGTGTGGCCTTATTTGTATCGAAGGAGGAGAGTTTCCGGCCTCTCCTCCTTCGATACAAAATATAATTTGGCTAATTGGGCATATTCTTGATAAACATTTCAACAACCGGTAGCCAACATGCGTCAGCAGTAGCAAATAACTTTTTCGTCCTTATTTTCGAAATAAAATTTGGCGACTCATTTTTGCGGCATGAGGACAATCAGGGTACCATCCTCGCGCCGTGAGAAATTTCAGTTCGGCCAGCTGCAATCAAACCCCGGGTTACCCGTAACACAAACGGCCCCGACAATACATAAAAAGCAGAAACCTGGTCCCTCACACTTCCAACCAGGTTTACCAGGCAGCTTCTTTCAAAGCTTAGTCCGACAGAGAAGGATTGAAACAGCATTTCACCGGTCCACATCAAAGAGATGTGGGTTTATAGCAATAAACGGGTTATTGGGAACTTCTATACCAAAAAAAGAATTATATTTGTATTGCAGTTGAGAGGTCTGACTTTATTCAGATCGTGAGAACTTGGTTTCTCCTTGGCTGCCTTTTTTTATGCACCTACTTTACTTAGACGAATCCGGGAGCGCCGGTGATGCCGGCCAAAAGCACTTTGTTCTTGCCGGAGTATCGCTGTTCGAGCGGCAAGGATACTGGCTTGCCAATGAACTTGACAAAATAGCAGAAAGCATCAATCCTGCTGATCCGTTCCCGATTGAGCTTCATGGAAGCCCTATATACGGGGGCAAGAAGGCTTGGCGCAAATATCCGAAGGACCGGAGATATGATATTATTAAAGAATCTCTTTCCGTTCTTTCCAGATCACATATTTCAAATCGGATTTTTGCCTGTGTGGTTGATAAAGCCCAAATATCACCTAATGATCCGGTTAAACACGCTTTCGAGCAGGTAGCCAGCCGTTTTGACCGTTATCTTGCCCGGCTTCACAGTACCGGGGATTCACAAAGAGGGGTGATGATCTTGGATAAATCTACTTATGAAACCGCCATCCAGGGTCTGGCCAGAGATTTTAGAACAATAGGGCATACATGGGGAGTATTGAGGAATCTCGCAGAAGTACCGTTGTTCATCGATTCAAAGGCCTCACGACTCACGCAGCTTGCCGACTTGATCGCGTATTCTATCTTTAGAAAATACGAGTTGGGGGATCATCAGTTTTTTTCGATCATAGAAGACAGGTTTGATAGGTCTGGCGGTATCACGCACGGGCTTTGTGAAGTAATCTGAATTAATATCCTATTAAAATTATTCCAAAGCTCACAACTAAATATAGAACGCGATACCCGGCGTCCTTTTATACCACAGATAATAAACCTCCCTCCGACACTTTCAAAGCTTAGTCCGACAGAGAAGGATTGAAACAGCATTTCACCGGTCCACATCAAAGAGATGTGGGTTTATAATTTATCCCGTTTTCCAACTACCCCTACACACCCACACCCCATCGAGTTGTACAACCCGGCACCGGCATTCAGCAGAAGATCGATAAAACGCCTTTCGGCACTCACACTCAGGCCGAAATTCATCCACCCCCTGATGCGTGTCTCTTCGGGCTCCCCGGCCCTGATCGTGATCAGCCGTGAACGGGGCGGATGCCGCATCTGTATCACTTCGGCCAGCAACAAGGCTCCGGCTCCCGTAGATTCGTCATAGCAGCCCTGTATCTTATTGCGCCAGCTGCAGATCAGGCTGCCGGCAAAACGCGCGTCCTCCGGGGCAAGGAAATCATAGTTTCCCTTCTCGTTCTGCAGCCCGGCCACAATGGGCGACAGCGGCTTCAGCTGTACCTGCACCACCTCCCGCTCCGCCACTTCCTGCAGCGCGTCCGGAAGGCGCTCTACAGATTTTACAAGGAATTCCACCTTTGACATTTTGTCGGCAATATCCACCTGCGCGGACTGGAACAATCCCTTTATAAATGACTCCATGGCCTCCGGCAAATGAAAGCATACCTCGAAACTAAGCAGATCGCCCAGCAGCCGCATACGGTCTCCCTCTATTTTGAACGGGACGCTGACCTGGCTGAATGTAAACAGCCTGAAGCCCCTGCCGTACCCCGTTTCATGCAGGAAAGTGCCATAGTCCCGGTCCCCTCTTGCCATAATACGATAGATCGCAGCAGAAAGCGGGTATTGATAGTTGGTGGGGATAGTGCCCCCCGACCGGAGGGCTTCTAATATAATTCTGAAACGCATAAAGATATCTTTTACCGCAGCAAAACCGGTACCGGTTCCGCCGACAATTTACCGAATGATAAACCTGGTCAAAAAGCCGGGCCTTCAGGTAGGTATGGACAGTCGGTAAACAGGGGCAACGGAAACGGGGAGGTGTCCGGTCATGGTCAGCTGATTATAACAGAGGAGATGGGAAGTCATATCAAAAAAGTTTAGACTTTTGCATGCAGGCTTTAAGCCTGTCACACTTGTAATAATACAAAAAAATATACCAATAACAAAGCAAATAGGACTACCCGGGCAGAAAAAATGTCCGGAACATCCCGATAAGTTGCTGATAAATAAATACTTAATACCGTCAGAATTCACGGGCCGCCGGCCTCTCGGTAACAGGTTTCGTATTCGGCCAGCAGCGCCCAGCAGTGGGCCTCGCAGGTCCAGTACATATGAAAAATCGGCGCACCGGCGAGCCGGTACAGCAAGGGATGCTCATATGCCGTCATCAGGCCGGCGATGAAAAAGTAAAAACCCCCGAACTCCGCAGGCCCGAAAGACCTTGCATCTATATACGAAGGGCGCTCTCCCAACCTGAGAAGGGAGGTAGACAGGACAATGCGGTCCATGGGATGATCGGCGGCCTCAAGCAGCGCCCAGGCTCCCGCAATGAGCCGGCTTTTTACCGGCCGGAGCGCCGGAGGATCGAAGGCTCCCATGAGACGGGCCACATGATAAACGATCAGCGGCGACCGGGGATAGTGATGGGCACAGCGAAAAGGCGCCTCCATAAACCTCCCGGTCCCGATGACAGAACGGATATACGCGAGGCTGTCCTCGTCGTGCCGGTTGAGCGGCATATTGTAGAAAAAAATGCAATAGAGCAGGTTGCTCAGCACGCATGCGTCAAATTCGATGTACATCTTCCTGCCAAACCACGTGGAATAGGCCGCCAGGTCCCTGTACTCGGGGTAAGTATTCCGGATGCGCTGCTTCGCCCCGTTGGCATGCAGGGTCAGCTTGTGCTTCAGCCATTCTTTTTCTTCGTCGGACGGGCAGGTCGTAAGATATACCAGGGCCGTATCGTCCGCGTCATCCGGGATACGGAAATGGTCCCAGCGGTGAAGCAGCCGGCCTTTCCTGAAATGCCCGGAAGGGCGGGTCTTCCAGAAATTATAGGTGGGCAAACCGTCCTTGTTCCGGAAATCGGGGTAATTCCGCGCGACACCCGCTACGATCTTACGGATCCGGGCCCTTGTCTCCTCCTTTACGGGGGCCGCAAGGAGAGACTGCAGGGTAAATGCAGTGACCGATGAGAAAAACAGGGAAAGGTCCGGGCGTCGGTAACCGATCAGGGGATTGCTCCGGAAGGTAGGAAAAAGTCCTTCGGGCACCTCCGGGCCGCCACCTGACTGCAGGGATGCTATTTTTTCAATCCACGTATCGACCGGAGAAAGCATAACAGGGCAAATGGGCTGCCGGAGCGTCGCCCCTACTGCTTTTTAAACTCAAGATAGTCGGATTTGCGGGCCTCGGCCCCGTCCGGCCTGGTATACTCGATTCCCAGGGCAATCACATCCGGCTGATAGGTGTCCTCGTATTTCATGTTGATCAGGAGGCCCGATGCCCGGATATGGACTTTCTTGCCTTCCTCGCCGGCGGTCTCGTCGATCTTCAGGGAATTGCTCTGGCCCATCACGGCTTTTTCCAGCGGATATTCGGATATACCCCGCAACGTATTGCCGCCTACGGTAACCAGGTCCTCGATGCGGTAATTGATCCGGAGCAGGTTGCCCTCCCCCCTGGAAACCACCATCGTATGGATGACGGTTTGGTTACCCTCGATGGTTGTGGTGGTATAGGTACCGGCCAGGTTGGCCTCCTGCGGCGCGCTTACCCGGGTGTCCTTTTTGAATTCGAGATATTCGCTTTCCCCTTCGTTGGCGATGCTGGGCAGGGTAACGGCAAGCCAGCCGTTTTCCATACGGGTACCGGTGGCCTGCACCCGGAACACCCGGTTGTTCGCCTTTACTTCCTCATCGATGTCGAACGTATGCTGATCCTTCATCCGTGCCGCCACCGAATAATAATACTTGAAGGAAAAGTCCGCACTCCCCAGCTTATAGGTATCCTCCGTCAGCAGACCGATCCGGAGCTGGTTATGGCCTTCCTTGCTGATGATCCATGTATAGCGGGAAAACTTGTCCCCGAAACCCGCCTGCGTGCTATAGACACCCAGGTAATTTCCGGTCCAATCCGGGGTGGAATCCCCGGTTTTACAGGACAGCGCAGAAACGATCACCAGGAAGAGGTACAGCTTTTGGATTTTCATATGCAAACACATTGGATTTTTGTGTGAAAACGATCAAAGGGCTGCTGCAATTGTGTGGGGAGGGGGACAGCCAGGCCAATTTAGCAGGTATTTTTTGGAGCACCAAATTTCCCGATCCTGCCTCCGGCGCAACAACCCGGCGAATCATCTGCATATTTTATGAATTTTACTTGCTTTTATATGAAAAAATCACTAACTTTCTGGTATATACTAATCCTTGTTTCGCCATGACTGTTTTGCAAAGGATTGAGCACTGGGGAGATGCCCACCAGGCAACCTGGCTTCCCGTTTTAAGAATCGCACTGGGCATCTTCCTATTCGGGAAGGGTATCAGCTTCATCAGCGATACCACGAAGGTTGCCGAGCTTATGAGCGGGGCGAAATTCGATCTCTGGTCTACAATAGGCATTCACTACGTGGCATTTTCGCATATTTTCGGAGGCTTCCTGATCGCCATGGGCACCTTCACCCGCACAGCCTGTCTGTTCCAGATCCCGATCCTGCTGGGCGCGGTCTTTTTTGTCAACCTGCGCAACGGCTTTTCCTATCTTAACTCCGAGCTGTGGCTATCGCTGGTAGCCCTGGTATTGGTAGTTCTTTTCGGCATTGCGGGCTCCGGCCGCTTCTCTATGGATGAATGGATGGAGCGCCACAGCCACTGACAGACCCTTAACCGATACCTGTCGAGCTCTTCCCGGCCGGGTGCGGGAAGAGTTTTTTTATGCCGGCAGCTTCC
>JBEBSO010000053.1:0-11478 GCA_040394275.1 Telluribacter sp. | reverse complement strand
CTGAATTGCTGCAAGGTATGCAGCCGTCGTTGCCGTGTTGTCCAGAGTACCTGCTGCCAGGGCCTGTTTTCCGGTCTTATGGTTTGCAATCCTGCGGGGGGATGTACGCGAACATATGCGTACCCGGCTGTAAACCTCACATTGTCATGGAGATACCAGGTGACGCCCGGCCTGAAAATCTGTGTCGCCGGACGGTCAAAAAAATCGGTTCGCCGGGCATGGATATCCAGCCAGGCACCCCATTTGGCAGAAAACCTGGTTTGGTTCAGATAGCCGAACCAGGCTTGTTCCTGGACATTCACCTGTCGCTGGGCTGCTGCGGCCAGGGGAAAGGTAAGCAAAAGCAAAAGTACATGGCACTTCTTCATGAGCTGTGTCGGTTGTTAGAAATAAGAGTTGTGTTTCCGGGTAATCAGATGGAGTGGCGCGCCGGTCCGGAGCGGTAGAGGCAGCCGCTGGCGGCATCCTGGCTCCCGTTCCGTTTTTTTTCAGGAGGTGTCCTGAAAATTTTCGACAAAACGCCCCTAAAAATAGAATTTTTTTTTATTTTGAGATCTTTACTGTATAAAAAACCTACCGGCTCCGGGATGATATGGGGGTACCGGTAGTTTTAAAAGACAAGCGCTGTGAACGACCGGCAGATATATACTTTCGCTACCGGGATCTGGAAAGTTTTACCCGAAACGACGGGTGACCGGACCCATTGGGGGCTGGAACTCCGGGACAGGGAACGGAAAGAGATTTCCTTTTCTGTCGTGGATACCCGGGAGAAGCGGCTTCTCTGGCAGGCGACCCCCGTGGTGGCCGACTGGTGGACTTCCCTGGTGGCGCTGGGGGACGGCGTGATGCTGCTGGAAGGATACGAAAGCCCGGATATCCCGATGCCGACCTCCCTGTTTGCGCTGTCGGCCGGGGAGGGAGAGGTGAAATGGGCGCTGCCCCGCCACCGGCTGGCGCAGGTGTCCGGAAACGGCGAAATCCTGGTGGCTGCTGCTTCGGGAGAGGCCGGACCGTTGCGGCGCGTGGATGCGGATACCGGCCTGTTTACGGCGGAAGACTTGTCTGTACCTGCCCGCCGGCCGGACGATACCCGGGTGTTTCCCCATATTTACCGTTCCGGCGACCCGTTCTTTGCAGACATTTGCGATTTTTTGTATAAAACCGTGAAAGTACAAGAAGTGAAAATCGTGGAATATTTGGAGGTTGCCCCTTACCTGATTATTTCTTATTATATTTACGAAAATACAGGCTATGCGCAATACCTCCTGATTGCCCATCGTTTCAATGGCATTGCGCATCATGAAGCGTTAAATCACGAGGTGGAGGCATTGGGGAATAGTCTCGTGGTGACCAACGGCCTTGCTGTGGCTGCGGTTCGCAACAACAGGGAGCTCCTGGTTTTTCAATTGATCCCCTGAAGGGGCGTTTTATAAAAATAGGAATAAATGAAGAGCATTCTGATCCAGTTGGTACTGATCGCCGGGGGGCTTACCGCGGCGCAGGAGGCGTTTGCGCACGAGGTACCTGATTCGGTGGGTGTGATCAGGTTTAACGGGAAGTCGTATATACTCCATAAAGTGGATAAGGGACAGACCATGTATGCGCTCACCCGGAGATACGGAACGACCATTGCAGATATAAAGGAAGCAAATCCCGGGCTTTCCGACCAGATCACGGAGAACGAAACCATCCGGATCCCGCTGGTGGCGAGGGCCGCAGCGCCTGCGCCGGATGCGAAAAAGCCCGCAGCAGCGTCTGCGCCCGTACAGTCGGCTCCCCCGGCGCAGCAGGCGCAGGCTCCGGGCGGGGTGCACCGTGTGGAAGTGGGACAGACCCTCTACAGCATTGCCGGCAAATACGGGGTGAGCATGGACGATATCCGCAGATGGAACGGAATGCAGTCCGACAACATTATACTGGGACAGGAGATTATCGTTTCGGCCAGAAAATTCGAAGATCAGAAACCGGCCAGGGTGGTGGCTTCCGTGAGCCCGGATACGGCTGCCCTGAAGAGTAAGCCGGCAGTTGCGGAGAAGGTAGTAAAGCCGGCCGAAGCGGCGGAGGAACCCAGGTCTGTGGAAGTGGTTGCCCGCAGGGAAACCGGCCTTGCAGAGATCATCGACGTCAGCGATCATGCAAGCACCAAGTACGTGGCGCTGCATAAAAATGCCCCCGTGGGTACGCTGATCGAGGTCAGGAATGAATTTAACCAGGAAACGATACTGGTGAAGGTGATCGGAAGGCTCCCGGATACCAGCGTCAACCAGGACATCGTGATCAAATTGTCGGCCAATGCCTTTGAGAAAGTATCTCCCAATACCAGGAGATTCAGGGCGGCGCTGAGCTACAAGGTACCCAAATAATTTATTGAGCATCAAAAATAACTGAATATATTAAAATGAGTTCTTCCTCCCCCTTCAGGTCCCGGCGCGAGCAGGAGCGGGCCGAAATGAAGAATACGCTGGGCTACAAGATCTGGCTGGTGATGTTTGTGCTGCTGTATCCTTTTATCGCTGTTTTTACATTTTTGTTTTCCGGTGTTGTAAGGATTTTTTCAGCCATTTCCAGGGCCATTTCCTGTGTGCTGGCGAAGGTATATGCGGGTACCGGAAACAAGGCCTGAACGGGTCCCCCGAGCGGTGGCGGAGCTCCTGGAAAGGAAGTTTGAACGCTACAACCGCCGGGAATTTATAGCGGATGACCCCATCTCCATACCGCACCGGTTCAGCCGGCTGCAGGACATTGAGATCATGGGCTTCTGGTCAGCCATCCTGGCCTGGGGCCAGCGCAAAACCATTATTAACAAGTGTCTGGAGCTGATCCGCCTGATGGACGGTGCGCCCTATGATTTTATACTCAACCACCGGCCATCCGACTGCAAGCCTTTTCTGGATTTCCGGCACAGGACCTTCAACGACACGGACACCCTCTATTTCCTGCATTTTTTTCAGCATTTTGACCGGCAGCACGATTCCCTGGAGGAGGCGGTCCTGGCAGGCATGCAACCGGGAGACCAGACGGTCGAGCAGGCGCTGGACGGTTTTCATGATTTGTTTTGCGGCCTGGAGGATTTCCCCGGCAGGACGAGGAAGCACATTGCTTCTCCCCGGAGGAAGTCGGCCTGCAAGCGGCTGAATATGTTTCTGAGGTGGATGGTGAGGGACGATGAGCGGGGAGTGGATTTCGGCCTGTGGAAACGGATCACACCGGCCCAGCTCGTCTGCCCCTGCGACGTACATGTGGAGCGCGTGGCCCGTCACCTCGGTCTGATCCGCAGGCCGCAGACAGATTGGCTCACGGCGCTTGAGCTGACGTCGGGCCTGCGCCTTCTCGATCCCACCGACCCTGTGAAATACGATTTTGCCCTGTTCGGAATGGGGGTGGAGGGCGACGGATACCTGGATTAGCCGCCCGGTAAGCTATTCGAGCAGCAGGAGCACATCCTGCCGGGTCAGTGATTTTACAAAGGATTCTTCGGTAGAAATCAGGTCATCGGCGAGCTGGCGCTTGTGCTTCTGAAGGGAGAGGATCTTTTCTTCCACCGTATTTTTGGTAATAAACTTATAGGTAAAGACCGTCTTGTCCTGGCCGATGCGGTGCGCCCGGTCGATGGCCTGCGCTTCCGCAGCGGGGTTCCACCAGGGATCCAGGATGAAAACATAATCTGCCGCAGTGAGGTTGAGCCCCACTCCCCCTGCTTTGAGTGAAATCAGGAAAACTTTCACCGTAGAGTCGGACTGGAACGCATCCACCTGGTGGTGCCGGTCACGGGTGGCCCCGTCGAGGTAGGTATACGGGATGCCGGCTCCTTCCAGGCGCTGTCGGAACAATTCGAGGTGCTTGACAAACTGGCTGAAAATAAGTATTTTATGGTTTTCCTGGACGGCAGTTTCCAGTTTGTGCATCACGTCCCGGAACTTCCCGGAATCGCCCGGGTAGGTCGCGTCTTCCAGCCTCGGGTGATTGGCGATCTGGCGGAGCTTGATGAGTCCCTGCAGCACGGCGATCTGCGATTTTGCCATGCCTTCCCGGTCGATCTGCTCCAGGATGAGGTTGCGGTACTTCGACTTGGTTTCCTCGTAATATTTTTCCTGGGCTTCGCTCATCGTGCTGAAATGGACGCTTTCGATTTTCTCGGGCAGGTCGGTGGCCACCTGTGATTTGTGCCGCCGCAGGATAAAGGGCTTGATAAGATGGTGCAGCCTTTCCCGGGCCGGTTCATCGTTTTGCTTTTCGATCGGGACCAGGTACTGCTTCCTGAAAAAATTCTGGCTCCCCAGCAGGCCCGGATTGGCGAAAGTCATCTGCGTCCAGAGGTCCATCGTGCTGTTTTCGAGCGGGGTGCCTGTGAGGATCAGCCGGTGCGCCGACTGCAGCTGCATGACGGCCTTCGAAATGATCGAGGCGGGATTTTTGATGGCCTGCGATTCGTCCAGTATTACGTAGTTAAAGCGGTAGGCTTTCAGGATGTCGATATCCAGGCGGGCTATGCCGTAGGAGGTCAGGATGAGGTCGTAGCTGCCGAAGGGGGCCGTGCTTTTAAAACGTCCCGTTCCCGTGTAGGACATTACCCTGAGGTCCGGGGTGAACTTTTCGGCTTCCAGCGCCCAGTTGTAGAGGAGCGAGGTAGGCATGATGAGGAGGGAAGGCGCCGGGTGCCCTTCTTCTTTCTGGTGCTGCAGGAGCGAAAGCGTCTGAACGGTTTTTCCCAATCCCATGTCGTCGGCCAGGCAGCCTCCGAAACGGTACTCGTTCAGGAAGCGCAGCCAGTCATACCCCGCTTTCTGATACGGGCGGAGCGTGCCCCTGAACCCGGCGGGCACCGGGTAGGCCCCGAGGGCTTCGAAGTCCCGCAGCTTTTCAAGCCTCCTGCTGATCACCACGGAGGCCAGGCTTTCTTTGTCGAGCTCCTGCACCAGCATCAGGTGGTGCTTCCGGAGCGCAAGGCCGTGGTCCGCGCGGGGCTCGAGGAGGGCAAACAGCTCCGAAAATTTGCTGAACCACCACTCCGGTATGATCGCGATCTCACCATTGGGCAGGACGAACTCGGTCTTCTGGCGCAGGATGTGCTCCCGCAGCCGGAGAAAAGGAATTTCGAAAGCCCCGAACCGGACCTTAACATGTATATCAAACCAGTCCGTGCCTTCATTTTCATTGATCGAGACATCCATGGAGGAGACGCCGATAAAATATTTTCGTTGATCGGAAGTCTGCTGCCGGATCTCGATGCCTGACTTGCCCAGCTGGTCGGCATGGGCCTGGAGCCAGCTGAGCGCGGAGAGCTTGTCGAGGTGAACGGCCCCGTTCCGCAGGGGTAGGTCCAGCTGTCTCAGCTGCTTCAGTACTGATTTTTCGAAAGCGAAGTCACGCCTGACCTTGTGAAACACATAATTGTCGCCATTTTTCTCCATAGAAACGTGCGCCCCGTTCCCATCGCCGTCAAACCGGAAGGAGAAGGAGCCATAGCTGAAGGACAGGATGAGCGACAGCTCCGTTTGCCGGGCGGGATCGCCGTTCTTTTCATCGGCGGCGGTGCCGGCGAAAAGCGTTTGCTGGTGCTGTACCGTGTGCTCGGACAGGGTAAGCACCGGCACGGGCTGAAGCGTTTCTTTGATGATGTCGAATCCTTTTGCCCTGACGTCGTGGGCGGCGATCAGCGGCGTGACGAATTTTTGGAAATACTGTTCTTCCACTTTCCTGGGGATGGGAATGAATTTCTTTTCGAAAAACGGCCTCAGCTTTTTCCCGTCCAGGTTGCCCTCAAAATGATAGAGATCGCTGCCGACCAATAGCCAGGCCGGCTCCTCGCAGAGCAGGAGCGCATTTTTATACTGGAAATCCACTTTTTCTCCTCCGTACCTGATGGTGGGAAAATAGTGCGTATTTTCTTCGTTGCGGTACAGGTGGAACAATACCGTGGCTTCGTCCGGCCTGACGTTCACTTTTTTCCAGGCCGGGTTGCCGTCATTGCTTGAGATGTATACTTCTTTGCCCAGCAGCTTGGGGAAAATTTTCGCCCTGTAATTTTCCAGGTAGCCGTGGATGGCTTCCTGGATCGCTTTGTCACCTTTCTCCGGGTCATACACCCGCAGAAGGAAGTCGTTGGAAGGCGCTTTCTTGGGGTTGAACTTTTTCAGGATGGCGTCTTTCTGCATGCTTTCGAGAAGCCTGACCAGCTCGAAATCCGTTTCATCCAGTCCCGCAGCAAACTCCCTGACATTTTTTACGGAGATGTTCTGGCTCAATAGTGTGGGACGCCCTTCCTGGTCCAGCTGCACGATATAAGGCTGCAGCATGTTGCCCAGGAATTCCAGTTGATACAATGAATAGATGATCTGGAAAGGCTGGGTTGTGGAAACTTTCATTTTTTCGCCGGATCGGTTCAGTTAAAAAAAGCAGGCTTCAAATATATCAGATCGGCCGAATATCCAGAATGAAATCCGCGAATATTTTGTCGCCGGATGTGCCCTGCGCGTGGTTTGGAGAAGGGAATAAACCTTGTATATTGGTAGGATATTTAAAGTATAACCGGATATGATTCCGAGCCCATGAAAAAACCGGAGTGGTCGCCGAAACTCAAAAAACGATTGGCGGCGGGGATGGCTGCGCTTGTCCTGGTACTGGCCGCAGTGCTGCTCACCGCAGGTCATTTCCTGTCCGGCCGCCTGGACAGGGAGCTGAAAGAAAGGATACAAAGCGGGTCGGACGGGCTGTACCGGCTGGATTTTGCCTCGGCATCGCTCCGGCTGTGGGCAGGAAGCCTGGCGCTGGAGAAGGTAAGCCTCCGTGCGGATACCGCTCGCTACCTGTCGCAGGTGCGTACCGGGACGGCGCCTGACCTGTTGGCCGGAGCCGAGCTGGAACGCCTGAGCCTGGAAGGGATTTCCTGGGTGCGCCTGCTTTTCGGCTCGTTTTCGGCAGACCTGCTCCGGGCGGAAGGCCTTACGATTCGCCTCGATCACCATTCCTATCCTCACAACGAAGGCAAGCCTCCCCGCAGCTGGCAGGACCTGCTGGGGGAGAAGCTCAAGGCGGTGCGCGTAAAAAAGACCCGAATAGCAGGGGCCCGGCTGCATTATACTCATCACCGGGAGGCGTTGTCGTCCCGGACCTCCTCCCTGCAGAACGTCAGCCTGCGCATGGACGACTTCCGTATCGACCGGCAGACAGGGAAGTCGGTCTTCCCCGCTGCAGCCGTCGCCATGAAAGCGGACAGCCTGTCCCTTCCCTACGGAGACAGCCTGTATCATTTCCGCATGAGCAACCTGGAGCTGGATTCGTCGGACAGCAGTTTTTCGGTGGGAAGGATTTCCTTCACGCCCAGGTTTTCCAGGGAAGCATTTGCCAGGAAAGCCGGGATTGCCATCGATCAGTTTGACCTGTCGTATCGGAATGTCTCGTGCAGCGGCACCGACATCGGGCGGTTCCTGGCGAGCGGGCATTTCTTTTCGCACCGGATGACGATTGATTCGGGCCGGATGGAAATTTTCAGGGACACCCGTTATACCAGGGTAGCCAAAAACAAGGTGGGTACCTATCCCCACCAGGTGCTGCTCCAATCGGGAGTCAGGCTGCATTTCGACACGGTGAGGATCAACAGCATTGCCCTGAGCTATGCGGAGAGGAGCTATAAGACTGGTCAGGCGGGGGCGGTGCAGTTCGCCGACACGAAAGGCTATATTTCCAACCTGACCAACGACAGCCTTGCCATCGCGAAAGAAGGGACGTGCAGGGTGCGGGTCGTGACGAAAGTTATGAACCACAGCATGCTCAGGGCCTTTTTTGACTTTGATCTCCGATCGGCAAAAGGGGACTTCAGGTGCGGCGGTCAAATGAAGAACTTCCCGATGCCACTGGTGTCGCCGGTCACCCGGCCGCTTGCCCTTGCAGAGGTGAAGTCGGGACAGCTCAATGAGCTGGATTTTGAAATCCGGGCCAATGACTACGCATCGTCCATTACCATGCACATGCTATACAGCGACCTTTACCTGGCCCTGATGAAGGTGGACCGGGAGGAAAGCCGGATCCGGAAGAGATCGCTGGTGACCAACCTGATCAACAATCTTATACTGGATGACAACAACCCTTCCGGGAAAAGGCCCGTCAGGGTGGCCAGGGTACAGCGGGACAGGGCCCCGGATCTCTCTTTTTTCGGGTTTATCTGGAAAACCACGCTCGGCGGCATCCGGGAAATCGTGATGGGGAGCCGCACTAAACCGGGAGACGTCAGGCGGGTGGATGCCGGCGGCCGGGAGAAAAAGAAATGACCGAAGGTATGTCGGAGACAGGTGATGCGGCGCTTCCAAAGTCAGATAAAGCAGATTTATTGAGACTTTGAATGCTTAATTTGCTTGTTTTGTTTTTTGGATTAAATTTGAATGAGTTAGTTATGCAAGAGAATCTTTCATCGGCAAAATATCATCTGAGGGCTTCCGGACTGATAGAAGGGATTTCCTACCTGTTGCTGCTGTTTATTGCCATGCCCCTGAAGTACTGGGCAGGGATACCCGATTTTGTCAGGTATGTCGGCGCCGTGCACGGCGGGCTTTTTATATGGTACATGGTCAGCCTGATCTGGGCGAAGCTGACGCTCAACCTTACCTTTTCACAGGCGATCTGGGCGTTCGCCGCATCGCTGGTGCCCTTCGGTACTTTCTATGCGGATTCGCGGATTTTCAGAAATCTGAAGCGCTAAATAAAGTTCCCCTGAAAAAACAGGGGGAGATATCTTCCTCTTTTTTTATTTTTGTATTTCATGAAATACTCAACGGAACTTTTCTTTTTCATCGTAAGCTTTGTTTTCTGTATTCCGGTTTTTGCTCAGGATACGCTCGTCGTAAGTAAGGAGAATCAATCCATCCGCCTGATGCCCTACCTGAATGTGTGGGAGGACCTCCGGAAAACGACTACAGTGGATAGCCTTTCCTCCCGGCAGGAGGGGTTTGTGCCCCTGCTTGGTTTTGAGAGGGAGTCCCCGACGAGTGCATTCTGGCTGAAAGCAAACCTGTTCAATCCATACGACCGGGAGATGAGCCAGGTGCTGAGCTTCGGCACCTTGTCTTATGTTGATGTATGGCTGACGGATTCCGGCGGACGGCGGCTGGGCCCGATCCGTTCGGGCAGCTTCAGGGCAGAGAGCCAGCTGGATCCGGATGCTTCCCGGAGGCATGTGCTGCTGGACCTGGCGCCGGGCATGGCATACCAGCTGGTGGTGCGGGTGGAGCATACCAAAAAATACGATCCGCAGCTGGTATTCTCCCTTACCGACGCCGGGACCTTCTTCAGGTCGGATTTTACAAAACGGCTGCTGGATATTTTCCTCATGGGCGGCATGGCGGTCGGCTTCCTGTCGACGCTTTTTTCGTTCCTGACCAGGTTTTACAAGCCTTATCTCTGGCTGATGCTCTACATCATAGGGCTGTCGGGATATTCGCTCGGGGCCAGCGGCTACCTGGTCGACTGGTTTATACCGGAGCACCCCGTTTTCGGGGCAAAGGTCACCGTGCTGTTTGTCTATATATTACTGGGAGGCTTTTATCTGCTCACGATAGATTTCTGCAACATACGTGCCCTGAACTACAGCGTTTACCTGCTGTTTCGCCGGACGATCCTGGGGATGATAGCCATAAGCCCGCTGGTGCTGGCGCTCAACTTCATGGGCAATTTCTACCTGATGAGCATGTGTATGGCCACGATTGCGATTGTCCTGTCGGCGCTGGTGCTGTACGGCCTCTATAGGTGCCACCGGCTGCTGAACAGCGCGCAGCGGATCCACGCGGCAGGTATCCTGGTATTTGTGGTGACGGCGCTGCTGATCGATTTTTCCATTCTCATTTTTGGTGAAAAAGCACTGCGGCAGTACGGGCTCCTGTCGATGAGCGCCGGCATCGTGACCTACGTGCTGTTCGACATCGCGCTGAAAAAGCAGCTGTTTCTTTACGAGCTGGAAAAACGCACGGCGTTGGTGGAGCTGAACGCGCTGCAGCAAAACCAGAACAGGTTCCTCGAGGAAAGCGTCGAGGCGCGTACCCATGAGCTGAACATCCAGAAGGAACTGCTGGAAGACAGCTACCGGCAGATCAAGCTGCTCAACCTGGAAATGCAGCACCGGATCAAGAACAACCTCCAGTTTCTGTACGGACTGTTCAAGCTCCGGGAGATGTCCAATACCAATGAAGAAGTCAGGGAGATCCTGAAGTTCGGCTTGTGTAAGATCGGGATCATGGCGGTGATGCAGGATCACCTGCACAAGGAAAAACCGCACCATGTCCCCCTGGATGACTACATCCGGAAAATCATCCAGCATACCGCAGAGCTTTACCAGGGGATGAACCGGGTGAGCATACAGGACAATATCTCGCCCGAGATCGTTCTTTCCAACAGCAGGAGCCTTTCCCTGGGGCTGATTATTGCGGAGCTGCTGACCAATTCGATGAAGCATGCTTTTGCAGACAGCCCGGACCCGCTGATCCGGATCGACATCAACAAGATAGGACAAAACGTAGTGCTTACGTATATTGACAACGGGGCCGGGCCGATCCGGAAGGACACGGAAGGCGTCGTCAAAGGAACCGGGCTGTCGCTTATTGCCGATCTGGCGAGGCAGCTCAATGGAATCTACGCCATCAGGTTTGAAAAGGGTATGTCTGTCAATCTAAATTTCCCCTTATCATGAATGTGCTGATCGTAGAGGACGAGATCGTAATAGCCAGGTATTTTGAGCAGATTGTAAAGATGAATTTTCCTGCGCTGGAGGTTCAGATCGCGGTCACGATCCCGGAGGCGGAGGAGAAGCTCCGCAAAGGGAAGCCGCAGCTTGTCTTGTGCGATATCAACCTGAATGACTCCGTCAGCGGCATCGAGCTGATCGAGAAATACCGGCTGACCTACGCCTTCGAGCTGGTGTTTGTGACCTCCTATTACAACAGGGAAATGGTGCAGAGGGCCATCCCGGCGGCGCCCGCCCACTACCTGATCAAGCCGGTGGAGGAGGGCCAGCTGATAGCAGTGATAGAAATTGTACTTAACAAATTTGAATACGAGCGCGAGGAAAAGGAAACAGGGATCAGCAGGCTCCGGGATCAGCTGACGCGTTCCGAGTTCCAGATGCTGCAGCTCATTGCTGCGGGCCTTTCTACGGTCGAGATATCGAAAAAGCTGTTTATCAGTCCCTATACCGTAAAAAACCACCGGCACAATATCTGCCGGAAGCTGGACATTACCGTCAAGGGCAACAGCTCCATCCTGAAATGGCTTACGGAAAACAACCTGATGTTTCTGGGCCGGAACGACATTTTATAATGCTGCGTGCCGTGCGGTAATGATCTTATGCGCTTGTGTTCGGTGTTAACCGGATAGTTTTTTAGTTTTGTTGCCAGGTAGCTGCCTTTTCGGGTGGTTGAAAAATGGAAATTTATCCCCTGCTGCGTATGCGTTTTTTGTTTGTCTTTCTCATCTGCCTGGGTTTCTGCGGCTGCC
>JBEBSO010000052.1:0-11646 GCA_040394275.1 Telluribacter sp. | reverse complement strand
TTTTCCAGCTTGCAAATAAAAGATAACTTCTCTATGTTTGCAAACGATTCTTTATACACGTTGTGAAAATGAAGTTATATGCCCTCTATCAAAACAAAGTGTACGGTTATCATCGTAGATCCTGAAAAAGGGCAAAGCCGATCGATAAACGTGCCTTCCCCTCTTCTTAACAATTTACGGTATTATGTTTTGGCGATCGTCCTCGTTGTAGCAGGTCTCACTACCGTGTGCATGACTCTTTATGCATCGGTGTCCCGGCATGAGGAGGAACGCGGCCACCTGGTTTCCCGGGTGCACAGCCTGGAAAAGCAGATACCGAAGTCGAGCGACACGCTGAACGCCCTGAATTACGTCGAGCGTATCGAAACCAAGCTTCAGAAAATCAATGAGCACCTGCGTAAGAGAGGCGTAAAAGGCTTCGCCAGCGACGCCGTGGGCGGCGCGGAAACCGACAGCGTAAAGCTGGCGCCTCTGGCCTATTACAGCATGTATGACGAATATGTGGGGCGGGTATTTGAAGGGCAGACCTCGACGCCGACCGGCTTTCCGACCAGGAGCGAGCTGACGTCGGGGTATGGTTACCGCCGTAACCCGTTTCACGGAAAGTCCATGGAGTTTCACTCTGGGATAGATTTCCGCGGTGCGAAGGGAGACCTCGTGCGGAGTACCGCGAGAGGCGAGGTCGTGTATGCCGGCTGGAACGGCGGTTACGGCAACTGCGTGCAGGTCAGGCATAAGAGCGGTTTTGAAACCCTTTACGGGCATCTTTCAAGGGTGCTGGTGAAGCCGGGAGACAAGATCACGGCGGGCCAGGTAGTCGGGGAAATCGGGGCGACAGGCCGGTCATCGGGCAACCACCTGCATTACGAGGTACGCAAAAACGGGAGCCCGATCAACCCGGTTAACTTCCTGAACATTGAGTAGCGCCATGAGAGACAACCTGCTGATGATGAAGGGTAACGACGGCCGCTCGAAAGGCAGCCCGGGAAGGGTCATACCCACCCTGATTGCCAAAGATTGCGTGGTGCGCGGCACCATCCTGCAGGCGGATGCCATACGCCTCGAGGGGACGCTGGACGGGGATATCGTTGAAGCCGGGAGCCTGGTGGTGGGAGAGTCCGGAACGCTGAACGGGAATGTACAGGCCAGAACTGTGATCATTTTCGGCCAGGTCAACGGCGATGTCTCCGCTACGGATTTCCTGGAAATAAAGCATTCCGGGTCCATTTCGGGCAGGTTAAGCACACGTACGCTTTCCGTGGAGCGGGGAGCGATGTATTCGGGCAGGATTGTAATGAGCCATTTGCCGCTTAATTCGGGGTAGGCCGTACCGGCCGGCCGGTGAAAGCAAATCTGAATAAAAATCCTCCAGGAAATATGAAAATGAAAAGTACGATTCTCCGTGATGCCGGAGAATCACCCTCTCTCCTTCAAACCGCCGTTCCGGGTATTTTTCGGGGCGCACCGGATCAGCAGCCGGTGACAAGGGCAAGGCATGAGGCTGTTTTTGACCTGAAGTACTCACACCAGATCGGATATTTTTTTACATAAGCTTCCCGGGAGCGCATGGCATCGCCGTTTCATTTTCGACAACGGAGCGCCCGGGTCCTGTTTTTTACCTGTACAGGAAAAGAGATGCTGCCGATGGTGTGGGTCCCGGCAGGGTTCCGGAGCAGATAAAGGTCGGGTAAGTATTGCGCCCGCCGGCTGAATAATAAATAAATGTGAAATATAACCTCCTTTAAGCTATGTATTTGGTACAATCGTTTTCCAGTCTGGTGGAGAACAACTTCACTGTCCTCACGAATACCTCTAAAGATTTGCTGCACGGGCTCAAAATCCTGCACAATGACAAGTGGTACATCTGTGGCGACCTTGCGTTGAACGAAGGACAATCGCCGCACAAAATTATCAATTCTTCCCCGGAAGATACGGACTACCAGCTGCTGGCCAAGGCGGGGCTGATCCTGGTGTCCGGCAAGGTAGAGCAGGCCATTACCGTTACGACGGGGTTTCCTTATTCTACCTATCACATCTACAAGGACAAAGCGGTTGCGTTTTTTAAACGGACGCATGTTTTGGATTATGACAGCTCTACCTACAATGCAGGTGGTAAGAAAAAGGCTGTTCTCGAAGTGCAGAATGTGGAGGTGATCCCGGAGATCGTCGGCTGTACGATCGGGATACGCCGCGGCGAGACGCAGGCTTCGGGAAGCTTTTTCGTGCTCAGCTGCGGCTTCGGGACATTCGAATCCATATTGAGTACAGACTCGGGGATCATCGAGCAGACCATGGTCAGCGCGCATGGCATCCGGTATGCAGTCAACATCCTGATCAACGAGCTGCGTGCGAAGTACTACCTCGAATTCCGCAATGCCCACCAGCTGGATGAAGCTTTCCAGAGAGGGTATGTGTACCTTAACCGGCAGAACATCGACCTGCGTGAAATCCGCCGGAATGCCATCCGTACTTACTACGAACAGGTCATCTCACCGGTGCTCCGCAATGTGATCACGGATAAGAACCTGATGAAAACCAACCGCATCTACCTGTGCGGAGGCGCTATGTACTACCAGGACCTGATCGACTGCTTCCGCGAGGAATTCGACGGCATCGCGCAGCTGGAAGTCCTGGACAATCCCGAAACGCTAGCCAGCAAAGGGTATGCGCTCAACTCGCTCCGCGTGGCGCACAACAGGAGAAAGCAGGCCGTAGGGATCGATATCGGCAACGCCACGACGGTTGTAACCAGTTTTGACGACGACGAAGGATTAAAGGTTGACTGAATTGATCGGATTTTTGAAAAAGAAGATCAGGAGGGAGTCTTCGGAGCAGCAGCCGGCCCGCCAGAACGAAATTATCGTGACAGAGCATGACACCATTTCCCTCGGTTCGATGGTGTTCGCGTCCAGGAGGCAGGGCAGATTTTATGTTCGCGACGTGGCGAGGGTGGACACCAATGCGTACATCACCGGCAGTATCGTCGCTGCCGACGCCGTTGTCAGAGGACGGGTGACCGGCGACATCACGTGTGCCGGGGAGATCTGGATACGGTCGACAGCCATGATCGAAGGCAATGTCATTGCACAGACCGCGATAGTGGATGCCGGTGCGATCTTCAACGGGGAGCTGTCGATCGGGGAGGATATCATGGTACCGGAGCTTGCGGAAAAAATACGCCTGGCAGAAAAGCTGCTGGGCAACGGCATTGTCCCGGAGGTGGAGACGATCGAACAGCCTGCCGAGGCAGGTTCGAGGGTAAAGAAAAAGCTGCTGGTCAGGGAGGAAAGTACGCTCCCCGCAGCAGCCGGCGAACAGGAAGAGGAAGGCGGCGGCTGGTGGTAAGGCAGCCGGAAAACCAAAAAGGCTTTTAGGAGGTCTCTGTAACATTACCTGTTGCAGAGACCTTTTGGTTTGAGAAGGCCGGGCCGGTCGGAAAGGTGCCGGCGGCAGCCGGATCTCTGCGGTATGCTTCCCGGTTGATTTTTTTATTCGTACTTTTGCGGCCGAACAGATACAGGACGAGGGAAATTTATGCCAGTCAAGATACCAGACAATCTTCCAGCCATAGCGCTTCTTAAAAAAGAGAATATTTTTGTGATGAGCGACCTGCGGGCCGATGTACAGGATATCCGCCCGCTGCGTGTGCTGATCCTCAACCTGATGCCGCTGAAAATCACGGCGGAAACTGATTTTATCCGCCTGCTGTCCAACAATCCTTTGCAGGTGGAGGTCCAGTTTCTGAGACTAGACACCCACACCTCCAAGAATACTTCCCCGGAGCACCTGGAGATGTTTTATAAGGGTTTCGGGGAAATCAGGGATAATTTCTACGACGGGATGATCATCACCGGCGCTCCTGTCGAGCAGCTGGATTTCGAGGAGGTCACTTACTGGGATGAGGTGTCCGGCATCTTTGACTGGGCCCGAACCCACGTAACGTCTACCCTGTATATCTGCTGGGCGTCGCAGGCGGCCCTTTATCATTTTTACGGTGTACGGAAAGTTCCGCTCGACCAAAAGATGTTCGGTGTGTTCAGGCACACCGTGGCCGATAAGAAATACCCGCTTTTCAGGGGGTTTGACGACGAGTTTTTTATACCGCACAGCCGTCATACCACGGTCGACAGGTCGGATGTGGAGAACGCGCCGGGACTTTCCGTATTGTCGGAGTCGCCGGAAGCGGGGCCGGCCATCCTGTCGTCGCGTGGAGGGCGTGAGTTTTACCTGACCGGCCACTCTGAGTACTCGCCGCTGACGCTGCACGAGGAATACATGCGGGACGTGGAAAAAGGCCTTTCCATCGCTGTGCCTGTTAACTACTATGCCGGTGACAACCCGGCCAATCCCCCGGTGGTCCGCTGGGCCGGTCACGCCAACCTGCTGTTCGGCAACTGGCTTAACTATTTTGTGTACCAGGAGACACCCTATGACCTGGAGCAGGTCCGGTTCCTGGGTGAAATCGGCTAGCTTGTCTCAGCGGGTAACTACGATCTTCATGCGCTCGGTACGGTCGCCGGAGAAAAGGAGCTCAACCTGGTAGAGGCCGGGACTCAGGCCCGGCACCGGGATGGCGCTGCCTGTATATTCGTGCTCGGCGGCAAGCTGCCCGCCGGCGTTGTATATCCTGACCTTCCGCAGCGCCTGCCTGTCTTCCGTTTCAATGTAGAGCCGGTCGCTTACGGGGTTGGGGTAGACGAAAGTGCCCGGCGCGAAGTAAATGCTCCGGATGGAGCTGAACGAAAAGGAGGCATCCCGGTCGATCATCCTGAGACGGTAAAGGTTGTTGCCCCGAAGGGGCGCCCGGTCTTCGAAGGTATATCTTTTTTCCGATGTGCTGCTTCCTTCGGCCGTTACCTTGCCGATTGCTTCCCAGGATTTGCCGTTGCCGCTCCGCTCGATGACAAAGCTCCGGCTGTTGACTTCCGATACGGTGCTCCATTGCAGAACGGATCGCTTTTGGCCCGGCTCGGTACCGGCCGTAACCCTGAAGTCGGCCAGTGTCACCGGCAAGGCATCCGGATCCGGCGTCGTGATGAAAAATCCGCTGAAACCGGAAAACCTGAATTTTACTTCCCACCTTTTGAGGCCTTCGTTCCATTTTATATCGCTGTCATCGGGATTGATATAGCTTCCGGGAGAAGGCGCCCCGTCTTTTTCGTAGCTTCCCGGCGTGTAGGAGGAGCTGGTGCCGTGCCATTGCCAGATCCGCAGATTGGAAACGGCGGGATCCGTCGCTGAGACCGGCAGGGCGAGGTAGTCGCCGCGGGCATTATTGTAGCTTTGGAAATCGGAATTGCTGAAATACAGCGTAAGGTATCCCTCGTGCGTTTCGGCATCCAGCCCCGGCACGAGGTCGTAGTGCCGTCTTACATAAGGACGGCCATTGTAAGCGGGCGTTTCCTCCTGTACTGTTGTGCGGGCGGTTATTTGGTTGCCTTCCTGCAGCTCCGGGTTGAGGGCCTGCAGCATGCCCATCACCCTGCACCGGTCGGATTCGAGCAGAAAAACAGGGTCGTCGGACGGCAGGAGACCGGTGGCCAGGTCCGCATCACGGGCGATGGCCGCGGAGGCCGGGTCGCAGGCCTCGTAGGTTTCGTACGCGCCTATGTCTACGAAAGGACCCTGGATCCGCCTGTTGTTGTTGAAATCGGACTCCATTCCGGCAGGAACACGCTCGTTGGAACCGGCGTTGACCGCCGGCGAGCCGGGCAGCGGGATCAGCCCGTCGTCCGCAGTGCCGTAGGCGCCGTCAGGTCCAGCCGGCGAGCTGCTGTCGCTGAGACCAAAGTCTTCCGTCACGACATTCATTCCGGCAAAATAGGGGGACATCGGGTAGTCGGTGAGATTTCGTTCTACCAGGTACATGTTGCTGCCTTCAATGTTCCCGCCGTAGAATGCGCCGGCATTTTCCGCTTTTTTCATTACGCAATTGTAAAACGCAGGGTAGCGGGTCAGCATGGAGTAATAGAGTACGTACAGGATGTCGCCGCCGGAGGCGTCCTGGCAGGAGTTTTCCGAGAACGTGCTGTTGATAAACCGGGGCCCGTAGGGATTCCCGTTTGCATAGCGATATACCCCTCCTGTCTTGACGGCCGTGTTGCGGAAGAAGATGCAATTCCGGTAGGTCTCGTAGTGGGAAGTCTTCCTGTTGGTGGCATTGTCGACGCAGATCGCCCCGCCGTTCGGAGCGGTGTTGCCGCTGAATACAGCGTTTTCGAAGGAGATAAACGTACGGGAAATAAATGCGGCCCCGCCCTCGCTGTCGCTGTCCCCTTCCGCGACGTTATTTTCGAAAACAATATGCGTGGCTTTGTACTCGACCGGCTCGCCGTAGAAGTCTCTCAGGCCTGCGCACAGCCCGCCTCCCGTTTTTGCTTTGTTCTGCCGGAAAACAAGGTGGTCCATCGTGGGGCTGGCGTTTTCCCAATTGGCCATGCCCCCGCCGAATCCCCGGGATACATTCTTATAGAAAGTACAGTTTCGTATGGTTGGTGAAGAAGCCAGGTTGTACATTCCGCCGCCCGAATTACGGTAAATCGTGGTCCCGTTCACCTGCAGCTCGGTGCTCCAGAAAGGCGCCGCATGCCCACCCGTGACAGTGAAGCCGTCGATCATGGTTTCCGGCCCGTTACCGAGGCTGACGATCACCTGGTAGGCATCGGCTCCGTCTGTGGGGAGGTTGTCCCTGTTCTGGTCTCCGCTGAGCGTCGTGACGTTTGTCTTCCAGTCGCGCTGGGAAAGCTCCTCTTCGTCACCGGCAAAGCCGCCGTAAATCTTCAGCCCGTCTACAAGCAGGAATGAATTGTCCGGGTCGAGCGGGTTCGAGCTGTCGAAGTTGTCCGGGCGGCAATAGGTGTAATAGGTGCCTCCGGCAACCCATATTTCTTTCACGCTCGGGTTGTTCCGGGCATACTCCAGCGCCCGGCCGAAACCGTTGGAGCCATAGAAGGCATTTTCCCAGTCATACCCGTTATTGTACCCGCTTTCCAGCGATTCCTTTACATACAGCCGGGTCAGCGGATCAGTCAGGGGAACGGCTTCAAATGCACCGATGTCCGTTTCGGCTCCCCGGGTCCTGTCGGCTCCCAGGAGGTCGTTTACAATGTAGTCGGGCAGCTTGCTCCTGTCTCCCCTGTTGATGGCCCTGCTGCCGGCCAGCAGACCGAGTCCTCTTTTCGTGGCGTCCGATACATCGATAAACTGGGGGTCTGTGCCCGGTGCAGGGCAGTCTTCACAGCTGATGTAGGGGCTCCCGCTCTGCAGCAGGCTCTTCTCTACGGTCAGGGTGCTGTTGCCGTGGTGATCGATGTCGCTTTTCTCACGGCCGGGATCCGTAGCGCCGATCCCGTACCGGTTGGTGTTGAAGATGCTGCTTTTGACGGCCAGCTCACTCTGAAGGCAGTTTATGGCGCCGCCGGATTCACCTTTGCTCCGGTTTTTGTAGAAGGTGGAATTGACGATCGAGGAGCTGGTGGCTTCATTGAATGTTATCGCTCCGCCCTGGCCCCCGGATACATTCTGGGTAAATAAGCTGTTGAGGACAGGCATCGATCCCTTGTAGACATAGATAGCCGGCGCCTGTCCGACGGCTTCATTGTCGAAAAAACGGCAGCTGTACAACGTTACCGTGCTTTCGGCACAGTAAACGGCGCCGCCGTCTTCCTCTGAATAATTGCGGGTGAAGGTACAGTTCCGGATGACGATGGGGGTCTCTGCCGCGTTCTTGCCGATGTACAGCGCACCTCCGTGGATACGGGGAACGGCCACGTTGTTGATGTTGATGCTGGCGCCTGAATTGACTGTCCTGCCATTTTGAAAAGTAAAGCCGTCGACAACCACGCTGTCGGTTCCCGACAAGCCTGCAATGGTCATGATATGTCCCGCATTGTCGGTCGATACTGCCGGGTCACCGATGTTTCCGTCCAGTATGGTGATGTGTGCCCGGTGATCCGGTATACCGCCCCCCGCAGGATAGCCGCCCCGGATTTTAAGGTCTGCCCGGTTGACCGCAAAGGGCAGATCGCGGCTGGTCAGCTCCGTCGGGAAGTAGGTGCCTTCGGCTACTCTGATCTCCTTCACCACGCTGCACTTATTGGCGGCTTCGATCGCTTCCCGAAGTGTAGGAAAAGCGGTATTCCAGGTACTTCCGTCGCCTCCGGCCGCATTCGAGGAGTCGACGTAGAGCGTAGCGGCTACACTGCCGCAAGGGTCGGTAAATTCGTAAGCGCCCATATCCGCGTGCATCCCCTGGCGCCGCCCGACTCCGGCGATGTCCCGGGTAACGTCGGCCGGCGTCAGCCGATCGTCACCGGCGTCAATGGCGGGAGACCCTGGCAGCAGGATGAGTCCGTCTGCTTCCGTCATCCACCTGCCGTCCGCGTTGCCGGCAGGATCAAGCCGCATGAATTTCGGATCCTGTTTGATGATGCCGTCGACGCCTTCCGTTCCGTAAGCCTGGGTGACCGAGTTTTTGACCGTAGTGCCGGAAGCATCCCGGTCAAAAATATCGGTCGGCGTGCTGCTCTCCCAGGAAGTATTTCCCCACATGACGGAGTTGACCATGGCAATACCCGAATTCGAGTCATTGACGATAGCCCCGGCGTAGTTTTTGTGCAAGGTGGTATGGGCAAGCTGCGGGAGGGAGCTGTTGATGTTGTAGATCGCGCCGCCGAATTCATCGGCCAGGTTTCTGAAAAATACGACGTTGGCCAGGTCCGGGAATGAATGGTCATTGGCCATGCCCGCCCCGTTTTTTCTCGAATAATTGTAGGTAAAAACCACGTTCCGAAGCACGGGCGCGGAATTCGCGCTGTACATCCCCCCGCCATAATGGATCGGGACGGCCTCTCCCCCTATGGTCAGCAGGTCGGGATCGGTGTTGCCTGGAAGTACCTTGCCGGCCATTCCCATGGTCAGTATGAAGCCGTTCAGCTCGGTGGCGGCGGTGTTGCCGACGCTCACCACCACGTGATAGCAGTTGTCGAAATAGCTGCTGGTATTCCCGATCTCTCCGCTCAGGATGGTCTGGTTGACGCTCCAGTCTCTTTCGTCCGGGTCCGTTTCCGTACCTGCAAACCCGCCGTACATCTTTATACCTTCTACGAGCCTGAAGGCGTTGTTCCTGTCGTTGGCATTGCTGTTGCTATATGTATCTGCTCTCCGGGAGGGAATATAGGTCCCTTTGGCTACCCAGATGGCCGTGATCCCTTCGTTTTCCCGGGCATAGTTCAGCGCCTCGGAAAGCCCGCTTTTTCCCCTGAATGCATTTTCCCAGGACGAACCGTCATTGTTGCCGGTTGTCAGGAGCTCGCTGACATACAGCCTGGCAGGCACCGGTCCGGCGGGCGGGCCCCCGGTTGTCAGCAGTTTTTCCGGCGCCGGGGCGGCCAGGAGCATATGAAGGAGGAACAGGAGAGGTAACGCAACGGGGATCAGGATCCGCTCTTTCTTTGCTTTCACTGGACTAATGAACAAAATTGGCATATTTACGGATATGGAAAATAGCGCCCGCATGAGAAGAATACGGAGTCGGGCCCGTCACAAAAACGTCACATTGGTAAAGCGGCTGTAACACAGTAGGTTATGGGGTGGAAAAATGGGGAGCGGGAAAAAAGGGGAACTGCGTGGTCTTACAGGAGGGCGACCAGGTTTTCCAGGCTTTTGTCATCCGGGAGGTTGATTTTCTTCAGGAGACGGTATTTGGTAGTCCGGACCGCCTGGCCGGATACGCCGAGGATCGAGGCCATTTCCTGGTAATTCAGGCCCAGCCGGACCAGGGCGATAAAGCGGATTTCTGCGGGTGTAAGGTCCGGGAATTTTTGCTGGAGCCGGTACAGGTAGCCCGAATAGACTTTCTCAAACAGTGTCTTGAACTTTGTCCACCCGTCGGGTGTTAGGATGGTATTCTTCCTGAGCTGTGCCAGTATTTCCGTGTCGGTTCCGGAGTCCTGCCTGTGTTCCATGTATTCGATCAGCCGGGTTTTCTCCTGGATGTTTTTTGCAAATTCATCAAGCTGCCTGACCGCCTGTGACAGCTCGTCTTCCCTGATCTTCAGCTCCAGCGCGTGTGCCTGCTGTTTTTGCCTGTGATTTTCCCTGAAGTAATAAAGCAGGTAGCCTGACACGCCGATCACTCCCAGGATCACAAGCAGGAGAATGTTACGTTCCAGGTCTTTCAGGTGTTTGTCCGCTTCCGCCTTTTCGATTTCCGCGCGGTGCTTCTGCAGCTCGATTTTTTGCAGGGCGCGCATCATCTGCAGGGCATTAAATTTGCGGTCCATGCTGTCGCGGGCCAGGATGGCTGAATCGAGGTAGGGGCCTGACAGGCCGGGCAACCCTTTTACGGCATATATTTTGCTCAGCACAGGGTACAGGTCCTGGAAGTGTTTGTAACGGTCGGGTTCTGCCGTGGAGAGGCATTTCCTGGCATGCAGCGCATATTGCTCGGCTTTTGCCGTGTTGTTTTTGTCCAGGAAAATCTGTGCCAGCGTGATAAGAGAGCCCGAGGCAAGGCCATAGTCCCTGTCCTTCAGCGCCTGGGTCACGTCGGCTTCGAGAAAGGGTACGGCGTCCTCGTACCTGCCCCGGACAAAACAATTGTGGCCCAGGCCGCCGCTGGCAATTCCCCGCCAGGTAAGGTAGTTGCGGCTGGTGGTATCGCCGATGATTTTACGGTAATAGTAGTCCGAAGAATCCAGGTTGCCCAGCTGTCCGTGGATCTTGCCGATGGAGTACAGCGCAGAATTCCGGCCTCCTCTCGGGTCGTTGTCGGATTCCAGGTTTACGATTTGCCTGAAGAGGTGCAGCGCTTTGGGGTAGTCCGAAAAATTGTGATAGGCCTGGGCCATGTTCTGCAGGTGGTACACCTTATCGGGGAGTTCTGCGGCGCTGATCTTCTGCAGCAGCTGTTCGAGGCGGATATAGGTTTCGAAACCGAGCTCATAATTTTTGAGGTCGAACCAGTAATAGTCGCCGAGCACCTTACCGGCCCGGGCGCTGATCTGGAGGTTTTTCGCCCGGGTTGCTTTTTCGATCAGCCGGTGAAGCGAGCTGATGATCCGGGCCGACTCGTTTTTGTGCCAGACCGTCATGTAGTAGGCCCTGAGCAATTCCGTTTCCAGTTCCAGGTCGGTATCCCCGTACCGGGCGGCCAGCGCTTTCAGCGCATTGGATTCCAGGAAGGCGGATGCTGAGTCGGGATCGGCGATTGCTTTTATGTAGAGACGGTTGACTTCATGGTACCGCGCTGCGTATGTCTTGTTCAGGATGTCGTTCCCCGGGTCAGAACCGGCCGGCCAGAAAAAAAGCAGGAGAGTGAGAACACCGCAAGACATAAGGTTAAGAGGGCTTCAGGTGGCAAAAATACTACGGACGGATTGAAAACCGAATATAAATTTCAATCCAGGGAATTGATCAGCACGTAGTATCTGAAGGCCACGATGGCCCGTTCAAATTTGGTCAGCTTCGTCGGGTCCTTTTTGCTCAGCGTAGGAAGCAGGACCCTGTTCAGCTTATGGACGATTCTGAAAAAGTACTTTTTCATCTGTATAAAATAGAAAGTTAAAAAAGTTCAGGAGTTCTAAAGTTCAGCTATAGAACTAGAGAAGTTCAAAAAGTTAAAGAAGTTCAGGCGTTCCAGAGCTC
>JBEBSO010000051.1:0-11725 GCA_040394275.1 Telluribacter sp. | reverse complement strand
ATCGGCTTTTACAAGCAGCACCTTACCTACCTTTCAGAGGCGGCAGTCAACCCCGACAAACGGAGATATGCCGTGCACGGTGAGGCGGAGAAGCATTTTATCGACCTGGACGTCTACGGCGACAGCGCGCGTTTTTTACCGAGGCGATGGGAAGCGGCGGTGGAAAAATACGGGGAGGACAGCCTGAGGCGGCACGGCATCGCCCCCTGGTATATTCCTCTGGCCATGCGTCGCCTGACCGAAGCCTTCCGTACCGGGAAAAAAGAGGAAGTGCTGCGCCTGTCCGCAGACCTGGGTCATTACCTGGCGGACATTCATGTCCCGCTGCATACCACCCGCAACTATAACGGCCAGCTGACCGGGCAGGAAGGCATTCATGCTTTCTGGGAATCCAGGCTGCCCGAGCTCTTTGCGGAAGACTATGATCTCTGGATCGGCCAGGCGGAGTACATGCCGCATCCCGAAAATGAGATCTGGCAGGCTGTCTTTAATGCACATGCGGCGGTTGATTCCGTGCTGTCTTTCGAACGGGCTCTTTCCGCAACGGTCCCGGATGCAGAGAAATACGCCTATGAGGAGCGTGGCGGAGCGCTGGTGAGAACGTATTCCCGCCCCTTCTCTGCGCGCTATCACCGGATGCTTCGCGGCCAGGCAGAACGGCAGATGAGGGCGGCCGTCCGGATGGCGGGCAATTGCTGGTACACCTGTTGGGTAAATGCGGGACAGCCCGAATTGCTCCCTGTTTCAGGCGGCCCCGTTTTTACGGATACACTGACAGCGGGCAGCCATTCGAAAAGGCCGGTAGACATACGCCCGGAGGACTAGCAGGGGGGCGGATACTTCAGGTACCCGGCACGGTCGTGCGGGCACAAGGCGGGAGCGGGAAATTTTGTGGTGTTTTTTTGCTCCGGTCAACCGAATTGATATAAAATATCCGATTTTTGTTGCCTGACTTTTAAGCGTCCAACCGCGTACATGACATTTGAATTTGACTCGCTGCCCGAAGTAATTCTCCGGAAAGGGAAGGAAACGGCGGTAAAAAGGCGGCATCCCTGGATATTTTCCGGGGCGATCGCCCGTGAATCCCCTGCCTTGCAGGATGGGGATATGGTAAGGGTATCAGGCGCCGGGGGTGAGTTCCTGGCCGTAGGGCATTACCACAACGGGAGCATCAAGATCCGTATCCTGTCCTATGAGCCGGTGGCGGTGGACGGTGCGTTCTGGGAGAAGAAGCTGGCAGACGCCTGGGCGCTCAGGGAGCAGCTCGGGCTGCTGAATACCGATGCTTTCCGGCTGGTGCACGGGGAGGGAGACCAGCTTTCCGGCCTGGTGATCGATATATACGCCGGCGTGGCTGTGCTGCAGGCCCACAGCATCGGTATGCACCGTTGTATCGGAGACATTGCCGGTGCGCTTCGGTCACTGCTTGGCGACCGGCTTGCCGCCGCCTACGATAAAAGCCGTGAAACGCTTCCCGCCGATTACGCTGCGGGGATTTCCAACGGCTTCCTGTTCGGCAGCGCACCGCTGCCGCGGATCTGCACCGAATACGGCCGGAAGTTTGAGGTTGATTTTGAGAAGGGACAGAAGACAGGCTTTTTCCTGGATCAGCGTGAAAACCGGCAGCTCCTTGCGCACTATGCGCCGGGGAAGCGGGTGCTGAATACTTTCTCCTATTCGGGAGGATTTTCGGTCTTTGCGCTGTCGGCCGGGGCTTCGGAAGTGCTGTCGGTAGATATTTCGGAGAAGGCAATGGCGCTTTGCGAAAGAAATGTGGAATTGAACGAGGGAAGAAGCCGGCACAAAGGGCTGGTCGAAGATGTGATGAAATGGCTGAAATCTCCGGGCGGGCAATACGACATCGTAGTGCTCGATCCGCCTGCCTTTGCAAAAAGCCTGCAGGCGCGTCACCGGGCTTTGCAGGGATACAAGCGGCTCAATGCCGAAGGTTTGAAAAGGGTGACCCCGGGCGGCCTGCTCTTTACCTTTTCCTGTTCGCAGGTGGTGGACAAAATGTTGTTTTACAATACGGTAGTGGCCGCTGCGATGGAAGCGGGCCGGGAGGTGCAGGTGCTGCACCACCTGACCCAGGGGCCTGATCACCCGGTGAATATTTTTCACCCGGAAGGACATTACCTCAAAGGATTGGTGCTGCGGGTCAGGTGAAATCCTGCCGTTTTTTACATATCAGAAGCCGGGCGGCCAGGGTGCACCCGGCCGGGGATTAAAACTTTACAGAAATGTCACCGGAACAACAGATCAAAGAACTTACCGACCGACTCAACTACTACAACGAACGCTATTACCAGGACAATATCTCCGAGATCTCTGACGAGGAGTTTGACGGGCTGATGAAGGAGCTTCAGCGCCTGGAAAACGAAAATCCCCACCTGAAGCGGGCGGATTCGCCTACCCAGCGGGTCGGGGGGACCGTCAGCAAAAACTTCGAGCCGGTATACCACCGCTTCCCGATGCTTTCGCTGGACAATACCTACAATGAGCAGGAGCTGAGGGATTTCGACGAGCGGGTCAAAAAGGGCCTGGGCGGGGAAGCGTATGACTATATATGCGAGCTGAAGTTTGACGGCATTTCGCTCAGCTTTACTTACGAAAACGGGGTGCTGACCCGCGGTGTGACCCGGGGCGACGGAACCCGGGGCGATGACATCACCCACAATGTCCGGACCATACGGAGCCTCCCGCTTCGCGTACGGGGAGAGGACATACCCGGTTTGTTCGAGGTAAGGGGGGAAGGCTTTATGCCGTTCAGCTCTTTTCAGAGGCTGAATGCCGATATGGAAGAGCTGGGAGAGCAGCTTTATGCCAACCCGCGGAATGCCGCCTCCGGATCTTTCAAGCTCCAGGATTCGGCTGAAACAGCGCGGCGTAACCTGGACTGCTATATCTATACATTTCTCAGCGACCCGGCCGTGGTTTTTTGCCCCCCGGAAAGCCTGACGGCCCTGAAAAAAATGGGGTTCAATATTTCGCCGGGCTGGAAAAAATGTGCTGATGTCGATGAGGCCATCGAGTTTATTCACAAATGGCAGGAAAAGCGTTTCGAGCTTCCGCTGGCTACGGACGGGATCGTTCTGAAAGTGAATTCCTACCGTCAGCAGCAGGAGCTGGGATATACGGCCAAAAGCCCCCGGTGGGCCATCTCCTATAAATACAAGGCGGAAAACAAGCCGGCTGTGCTGAGAGGGGTGGTGTACCAGGTGGGAAGAACGGGCGCTATTACGCCTGTAGCCCATCTTTGTGCGCTTGAGGAGCGTTTGAAGCCCTACGACAAGGTGAAAGGGGTACATTTGTCGGGTACGCACGTCAAACGGGCCACGCTACACAATGCCAACGAGCTTGAGCGCCTCGATCTGCGGATCGGGGATGTGGTATTCGTTGAAAAAAGCGGGGAAATCATCCCGAAAATCACCGGTGTCGACACTACGCAGCGGACGCTGTTCCTGACGGAGCCGGTGGTGTTCCCGAAGGAGTGCCCGCAGTGCGGGGAAACCCTCGTCCGGAAAGAGGGAGAGGCCATTTACTTTTGCCCCAATGAGAAAGGATGCCCGCCCCAGCTGAAAGGAAAAGTCGAGCATTTTATACACCGGAAGGCCATGAACATCGAGAGCCTCGGTGAAGGAAAGATCGAGCTGCTGTTTGAGCGCAACCTGGTCCGGACGCCGGCCGACCTTTATGATCTGCGTTATGAGGATCTGCTGGGCATTGAGAAGGAAATTGTCAACGAGGAGACGGGGAAGGTTAAGAAAATCAGCTTCAGGGAAAAAACGGTGGCAAACATTCTGTCAGGCATAGAAGCTTCGAGGTCTGCTCCGTTCCGGAACCTGCTTTTTGCGCTGGGCATCCGGTTTGTGGGCGCAACAGTAGCGGAAAAACTCGCGGCTTATTTTAAATCCATGGCTGCTCTGCGGTCGGCGGACTATGAGCAGCTGAAAGGAGTGCCTGAGATCGGCGACCGGATCGCTATGAGCCTCCTGGACTATTTTGCCGATAAAGACAACCAATTGCTGCTGGACCGCCTGTACGCGGCAGGCCTTGCGTTCGAGACAGGGGAAGTGCCTGTTGAAGTGGAAAGCGATATCCTCGCCGGGAAGACATTTGTCATCTCGGGAGTATTTGCCCATTTTGAACGGGAGGAGCTGAAAGTGAAAATCGAAGCAAACGGCGGAAAAGTGCTCAGCGGGGTCTCCGGGAAGCTGAATTACCTGCTGGCAGGGGAGAATATGGGCCCCTCCAAGCTGGAAAAGGCCAGGAAGCTGGGTGTAACCATTCTTTCGGAAGAAGAATTTATTCAAATGTTACAAAACCGGTAGCGAATTTTTGCCAAGCTCGTTACATTTGCGGTTCACGAAGTAAACATACAGTTAAGTCTGAAGAGTCAGCGGCCGGCAGGCGCGCCGAAGCCAGATATAAAAAGTCGTTCATCATGTCAATAGACACCCGTTTTAAAGGAGTAGGCGTAGCGCTGGTCACCCCGTTTGACGACCGGCACCAGGTGGATTATGAAGGCTATAAAAGGCTTGTCGATTTTGTGTCCGAAGGGGCCGACTACCTGGTGGTCCAGGGGACTACCGGGGAATCTCCCACAGTTACTTCTGAAGAGAAGAAAGCGCTGCTCGAGCTGACCAGGCAGCACAACCCGAAGAAGCTTCCTATTGTTTACGGTATTGGCGGCAACTATACCCAGGCTGTTCTGGATGCCATCCGGTCGACGGATCTGACGGGTGTGGATGCGTTGCTTTCGGTATGTCCTTACTATAACAAGCCCTCCCAGGCCGGGATTATTGCGCATTTTACGGCTATTGCCGACGCGTCCCCGGTACCCGTGCTGCTTTACAATGTGCCGGGCCGCACGGTGGTGAGCATGAAGCCCGATACGATCCTGGAACTTGCGGCGCACCCGAATATCATCGGGGTCAAGGAAGCATGCGGCAGCATGGAGCAGATCATGGAGATTGCCTGGCGGGCGCCCAAGGATTTTCTGCTGCTGTCCGGCGACGACAACCTGGTGGTGCCGATGATCAGCCTGGGCTGGCACGGCGTCATCTCGGTGATCGGGAATGCCTTTCCGAAGGAGTTCCATGATCTTACCTGGCATGCGCTGGAAGGGCGCTTTGAAGAAGCGGCGAAGCTCCAGTTTGCCTTTATCGAATTCGATACCCTGCTTTATGCGGAGTCCAACCCGGTAGGGATAAAAAAATGCCTGGAAATCAAAGGGGTATGCGGATCGGAAGTGCGGCTTCCGCTTTTGAAGGCCACCGAAGCGCTGTCCGGGAAGCTGCGTGCCGCCATGGTCAGGGAGGGATTCATATAGGCTTTCGCGGGTATATACGATATCAGAAAGCAAAGGCCTGCCGGTGACTGAACCGGCGGGCCTTTGCTTTTGGACTACCTGAAAAGTGCATTTCCGAACAGCAGCTTTCCCCCGTACCAGAACCCCCTGAAAAGCGGGTTGGCGGTCATGTATACGATGCTGCCCCGGCCGATGTCCTGGCAGGCAATGACGGGAGTGTGCTTCAGCTCCTGTGCTGCGGCGCTTCCCGTGAACCCTGCCAGCCTCGCGTTTTCTTTGAGATAGCCGACATTCCACCCGTTGGGAAGAAATTCAAAATTCCAGGATTTCCGGATCAGCGCGTAGTAGGAGTCGGCATACCCGAACGCCAGCGGATGCGAGGTGTCGAGGGAGACCCGGTAGACAGATCCCAGCGGCTCGTTGCGGATGTGGTCGCGCTCGGTGGAGGCGAAGGTTTTCAGCGGGTCCCTGGCAGCTTTGTCCGCGGCGGTCTTTTTTCTCTTGAGGTCAAACTCCGGCTTGTCGGCAAAGGCGTTCAGCGCATTTTCCATCACGATAAGCCTGCCGCCGTTGCCCACCCATTCACGGAGGCTGGTCAGCAGCTTATCGTGCAGGATCTGCGCATAGTTTCCGGAAGGCAGGATAAGTACGTCAATTTCGTTCCAGGGAATGTCATTGCCCAGGGTTCTCGCTTCGGCGATGGTGACCGGGTAACCCAGCTGCTGCTCAAAAAAATGCCAGACTTCTCCCATCGCCAGGGGCGAAACACCCTCTCCCCCGGCCAGCAGGATTTTGGGCGGTTTCACCGGCTGTACCTGTCCCGAACCAAAATCCGAGCCGGAACTCACAAAGCCTGTAAAAACGGGGTTGACTGTCACCTGCATCTCGTTGGCGGCCGCGGTTACGATGCGGTCGAAATCTGCACCCCATGCCTCGTTTCCCCTCCGGGTGATGATCAGCGTGCCGGCCTGGTATTTTTTGCCGTCCAGCTCGAAGGGCCTGAGCGCGCTCCTGACTTTCACTTTTTGCCTGAGGAGACGGGCCAGGAACCTGACATCCTCGAACGAGCTCCAGTTGGCCAGGTAGGCGTAGGGGGTGTGGTCAGGGACCGTGTTTTGTATGTTTTTGGGTTGAAAAGGAGCCGGGATGAGCTTTTCCTTCAGGCCGAACGCACGCAGCCCCAGCGCATAGGTAAGGCCCCAGGTCGTGATGTCGTACGTCAGCGAATCCTCCAGCTCGGGCTCGGGCTCAAACAGGATTTTAAGCAGGGTGGATTTGGGTTGGTAGGAGCTGATCAGGAGGTCGTTTTCTTCCACCCTGACCGTCTGGTCGGAGGCGTTGGCCAGGTCTGTTCCTTTGGTGGTAAATTTCCTGCCTGCAAGCCCGTAGCGGATCCCCTGGTTGTCGAGAAGCCCGCGCAGGGCGGCCGCCTGTCCTTCGCTTCCGCCGGTTTTTACGAGGTAGGTCTTATATATGCCGACCGGGTTGTTGCGGGCGTCTTCAAAGTATCGTACAAACTCCTGTGTCGTTTGCGCAGCATGCGCGGAGATCGTTTCCAGTGTGGCAAGGCTGGTGGCGTAGTGGTGCCGGATCCGCTGTTCGAGGGTCAGGGTATCTCCTTCGTTCCTGCGGACAAGCGCAAGACCTGCCCGTCCTCCGCCGGCCTGCTCATAGGTCATGCCGATGGCCCCATTGTAGGTTGGCCAGGTATCTCCGTAGCTGGGGTAAAACAGGTCGAAATCATAACGGGTGTAGTACAGCCACCCGTTCTCGTCGAAATATTTGCGGTTGAACTCGCCGAGGGTTTTGTTGAAATCACGTTGCCAGCGGGTAATATCCTTGTGATAGGGCTCGGCCGCAGGGGGGAAGTAGTAGGAGCTTTCAGGGCCCATTTCATGAAAGTCGGCATGCAGATGAGGCATCCACTGGTTGTACAGCCTGACGCGCTCCCTGGATTCTTTTTGCTGCTGCCAGGCCCAGTCGCGGTTGAGGTCTGCCAGGTAATGGTTGTATCTTCCGCCGGGCCAGGGCTCGGTATGCTCCCGGGCAAACGCCGAAGGATCCGGATCGATGGCTGCGACACGATTGTACCATTGGGTATAGCGTTCACGGCCGTCGGGGTTTACGCAGGGATCGATCACCACGATGGTATTCCGGAGCACTTCCCGGGTGACCGGGTTGTCCGGGTTGAGGATCTCGAAAGCCACCTTCATGGCCGCTTCGGAGGAGACCGCTTCGTTGCCGTGCACGTTGTAGCTGAGCCAGGCGATGGCCGGAACGGGTCCTGAAGGGGTGCCGGCCATCAGGCCTATGCTTTTGAGGTGGTCCGTCCTGATCTGGTCAATCCTGCGCAGGTGGTCGTCGCTGGCCAGGACGGCCACGAACAGCGGGCGGTCTTCGTAGGTGGTTCCGTAAGGTACCAGCCTGATCTGCGCGGGGTACTGTTCCGCCAGCGCCTGGAAATACCCGGTGATCCGGTGGTGGTAGGTAAATTTGCTTCCCAGCTTGTACCCCAGGAACCGGTCGGGGGTGAGGGGCTGGCTGTTTGCGCGCAGGCCAAGCAGCAGGAAAAGCAGGAGGAATCGGGCAGCTTTCATGAATTGTTGCAAAAGGGGCTTCAAAAACGGGTGTTGCCGTTGTCAGGGTGAATATGGAAATAAGGCCGGAGAATTACAAATGACCGGGGCCTTTCCGGAAGCCGTTGCAGGAGCGTCCGGGCTGGGAAAAATATTTTCGGAGTTTTTTCAGGCAACGCTTGCATCTTAAAAATTAGACGCTCATATTTGCACCACGATTTCGGAAAGGGAATCAAAAAGAGACAAAAAAGTGCTTCAAAGCGCGCGAAGTAGGAGACCAGTCGGCCCATTCGTCTAGCGGTTAGGACACGACCCTTTCACGGTTGAAACAGGGGTTCGATTCCCCTATGGGTCACAAAACCGTGTGTTTAAAGTCACTTTATTGTTTGTCACTCGAAAAGCCTGCTTTAAGCAGGCTTTCTTTTTTTCTATCATCCGCACCGAGCCCTGGGGACCGCGGATCTTTCCTTTTTTTACTACGCCTGTCGACCCGAAGCATCCTGATGTAGCCCGCTATGCCCCGGGGCCGGCTATTTCTGACTTGTCAACAGCCCGTTTCTCAGCCTCATATATTTCCGGAACCCGCTTTCGTACAACCCCATTTTATAGAAGGGAATAGCTTTGAACCCGGGAATTTCTGTAAATACCGGCGAGTTGTCACTCAGGTTGAAATTTAAATCCGACGGGTTTTTGAAGCCTGAAACAGCGTCTCCGCTGAAATTATGAGCCAGGCCTTCCAGCCAGCTTTTATCTCCATCGATCAAACTGTCGATTTGAAAAAATGCATTTTTTTCAATTCTGTTTCCCGACGGGGTAAAGCCGTCTTTCAGGAATTTTTTAAGGTGAGGGTACCTGTTTTTCAAAGCTGAATTTTCAAAATACAATACATCGATCCGTTTTTCGAACAACCCGCCGGGTTCCATAAACTCCCTGCCCCAGTTGGCCAACCGGTTGTCAATATGTATGCCCATTTTACTGCCTATGAATATGTTGTTTTCATAAATATTGTCCGATCCCCCGCCGATAAGGGAGACCCATCTTCCGGCTTTATAAAATACGTTCCCGTAAACGGTCATTCCGCAGGCTCCGTCATCATGATATATTGCGCAGGTAGCCAGCCGATCCGGAATATTCTCAAAATAATTGTACCTCACCATATGCCCGCGCTCGGTGACGTCCCTTCCATAGTAAACCGCACCCAAATCATCCACCTGGAGTACGACATCATGTATATAATTGTATTCAATCAGATGATCGTTGCCGTGAACCAGGATGGCCATACTCGGTAAGTCAGATATTTCGCAATGCCTGACGGTATTTCCGACACCCGTTATATGGATCGCGGGGCGATAGGTTTTTTCGATACGATTGAGGTCGGAGAACAGACAGTTTTCGACTACATTACCCCCGGCCGACAGGGTATGGCGGTTTCCGCCGCCCATCGAGATTCCTCCCGAACCCAATTGGCGAAAGGTGCAGTGTCTTATGATATTGTTATGCCCGGCTTTTCGATCGAAGGCGGTATTTGTATACAGATGTTGCTGCAAATTCCCGATCTGATGCTTAACCGGTATTCCTGTACCCTCATGGCTATAATGATCGAAGGCCCGGATACCCAGTCCCATGTTGATACCCAGGCTTCCCAGATTATAGAAGGTACATCCCTCTATTATCACATCTTCCGTATTGACCATGCTGATTCCCATTCCCCGGGAGGCAGTAAAGCCGATTCCGCGAATGGTCAGATGCGCCGCGTCTTCAAGAGTAAGGAAAGGGCCTTCCAAAACCGAATATTTTACACTCGTGACAGCGCTGTCTGCAATAAAGCGCATCATGCCGCTCTGCCGATCCAGATAAAACTCCCCCGGACAGTCCAATTCACTTAAAAGATTGACGCCGTACCACTGCTGGTATACGGCACCGCTGCCATATCCGTACATCGCTGCGGAAGCCGTACGGATTGTTTTATGCACGGTGTCAATGGCGGCGATCCTTACCATATCGTCGGCATATCCCCACTTGAAATACCCGGACATCCAGGGCTCTCTTTCCTTTTGCCAGCGGTTGATACGAACAGAATCATAGCTGATAATACCTCCCCTGTTCGAAAAATCCATATCCCGGGGTATGGCTCCGGGATCGAGCACCCTGCCCATGGGAATCATCCCCCGGTTGGGCCACCGGGCAAGGTGATAAGCACGACCGTTAATAAAAAGCTCTCCCCATGAAGAACCGTAAGGCCGCGCAAACCCCACGTTACGGATATTTCCATAGGGTATTTTCAATCGACTTAAATCAACCTGATAGGCATCAATCGGCAGTGAATGATCCGGGTGTGCAAGCTGTATCCCTGAGAGTAAGGACAGGGGGATGGACCTGCTTCCATCCAAAATAACTTCCTCGCCCGGGTAGGCCGAAATTGTCAGCCCATTGTCCCGGGCATCCAACTGCAAGGTGGAAGGGTGATGGTAAACACCTGCGCGCATATAAATCGTGATCCTGTCGAAGCCGCGGCTTCTCAGCGACCTGCTCAGGCGCACTGCCTTTTCCAACGTCAAAACGGGAGAAAGCAGGCTGCCCCCGGCATTGTCGTTGCCCCGGGGCGAAACAAAGATCTCGTTGGCGTGTACGGGCAAAGGGCAGGAAAATAGGCATATCCCGAAAAAGATGCACAAAAAAAGATGTGCAGGAGTGAATGTGCCGGCAAACAGCTTGCCGCCCCGTCGCGGATGACGGCTCCGCGTGCTCCATGTGACCATAGCAATCAGATTGTATACGGAACAATGCCGGGCGATACTCCTGTCCATGAAATTGTTTTGCTATGCTGTTACCGTATTTTGGGACAAAGAAACTCCTGTCGCCGGATGGATAATCCCACGATCCTTTATTTAGAAGATGGCGGATCCGGATTTATACTTCTGCTGCTGCAGGTAAGCTTTCTATACGGCGGCCGGCGGGGGCGAAGGAAGCCGCCGCCGGCCGCTATCCGGGATATGCCAACGGTAAACCTGGTTTGGGCGGAAGAAAGCACCGGCTTCAGCTTCTCCTTCCGGCGGGGCGGCCCGCCGTGCTGCCGGCCGGTTCTGATCCCTGAGAAAGGTAGCCTTTTTCTGTATCGTCCTCGTCCGGGACGATTTTTACACCGTGAAAGGAATTCAGCGTTTTACATTTTCGGAAAGCCCGGTTGATAATCCCGGTGGTGAAGAGCAGAACGGGGAGGCACAATAGTGTCCCGATGCCGATAATGGTATAGAGGCTCATGGTTGCTGATTAATGGTGTAATTCGACACGATAAAATCGCGGCGATGAATATATATCACAACGTATTAAAAGTCAATAGGTTGTGGTTTTTTCTGATGGCAGCGCCTCGGGGCTCAGCTTCTCTCTCCGGCGGGGCGGCCCGCCGTGCTGCCGGAGGGTTCTGATCCCTGCGGGGGGTAACCATCTCCTGCATCATCTTCGTCCGGGACGATTTTTACACCGTGAAAGGAATTCAGCGTTTTGCGTTGTCGGAAAGCCCGGTTGATCATCCCGGTGGTGAAGAGCAGAACAGGGAGGCACAACAGCGTCCCGATGCCAATAATGGAATAAAGGCTCATAGGTTGAGTAATTTAATAAAATGGTGTAAAGCAGAGCCGGTTCGCTGTTTTGGCGAAATGGGGGTTTGAATTTACAAGATAATGAATTTAAAATCAAGCGATTGAAGGTTTTTTTTGACGGGTAGGGCGTCTTTTTTTTACCGTCGCCGCGGCAGTGCAGCATACAATCGACCGCCGTCCGGCCCCTGACGCGAGGCCGGGAGTCGGCAGGATCCATCAAGCAAGATACCATCGGTTAC
>JBEBSO010000050.1:0-11775 GCA_040394275.1 Telluribacter sp. | reverse complement strand
CAATGGTTATATCAACAACCTGCGTAACCAGAACGGGGGCGCCGCTTCCAGGGGGATATACAATAACCCGGCTGCTTACGACCGTGCCCGGACTGCAGTCCGTGACGTAGATGCCTCCCGGACGACGAGAACCGTCAGCTCGAGACCGGCAGGCGGACGGAGCGGCTTCTTCGGCAGCTCAAGAGCCAACAGCAACGGAGGATAAGGCCAGGGACTATCGTATGATCAGACTGAAGTCATTGGCGGAGCCGCCGGATGCGGCGCTGCGCAATATCGGCTGGAACTGGATGCTGGGCGAGGATACGCTTCCGTATGTGGTCCGCGACGTAGTGTCCCTGAGCGAAGCGGTGGCCGGGAACTTTTACGAAGCGGCAGAGACCCTTTATCCCATGTTTGTCGAAGCGGGGCAGCATGTCATCGACAAGTACCTGTTCAGGGAAATGGGTATCCCGGAAAACCTGGCGGAGCTCATTCGCTATACCTGGGAGGATGACAGGCACGTACATCTTTACGGCCGGTTTGACCTGGCGGGAGACCTCGACAAGGCGGGGAGCGTGAAGCTCATCGAATTTAACGCGGATACGGCCACCTGTATACCCGAAACCGCCGTAGTGCAGTGGGCGCATCTTCAGCGGAACGGCCTGTCGGAGGCCGGACAGTTCAATACCCTGTATGAAAGCCTGGTGACCCAGTTCCGTTACCTGAAGGAAGTGAATGCGGATCTTACCCCTTCCATCCTGCTTTCGGCGATGCGGGGGTGCCCGGAGGACGATGCCAATGTGGCTGTCCTGGCGGAGGCAGCGCGGGAGGCGGGTTTTGATACCGGCGTCGCCTACATAGACCAGGTCGATTTTTCGGAGTCAGAGGGCGTATATATGCAGGACCCGGACGACGGCTCCTATGTCCGGTTTGATTTCTGGTTTAAACTGGTCCCCTGGGAGTATATCGCTGCAGACGAGCCGGAGCTTTGCGGGATCCTGACCCGGCTGGTGCTCAGCCGGAAGGTCGTGGTGCTCAACCCGGCCTATACGTTGCTTTTTCAGTCGAAGTATATCCTGAAGGTACTGTGGGACCTGTATCCTTACCATCCCCTGCTCCTGCAGACGGAGCGTTACCCGATCCCGCACAAAAAGTCCGTGGCCAAAGTGCTGCTGGGCCGGGAGGGCGCCAACGTGTCCATTATCGAAAGAGGAGGGGAAGTGACGGATTCGGTGGACGGCGCCTACAGCGGCCAGCCGAAAATTTACCAGGAGTATATGGCGTTTCCGGTCGATGAGGCCGGGAATGCTTACCAGGCCGGCGTTTTTTATGCGGGCGCTCCCTGCGGCCTGGGCTTCAGAAGAGGCGGTAAAATACTGGACAACATGGCCCAGTTTGCCGGCCATTTTATCGAATAGCACATTTGCTGCATGGAAACAAACGTGACCCAGCCCAACAATCCCCTGCACGGGAAAACACTCCAGGCCATCCTCGAAGCGCTGGTTGACCATTATGGCTGGCGGGAGCTGGGTGATCTTATTCCTATCAACTGCTTCAACCACAACCCGAGCATCAGGTCGAGCCTGACTTTTCTCCGGAAGACGCCCTGGGCGCGCAGGAAAGTGGAGGAACTCTACCTGGAGATGATCGGTGCGTAGGGTTTGGGCCGCAGCGTAAGCCATGCCCGGCGTCTGCCGCAGCATCAGCATAATTGTGCCTTTTTCTTCAGAAATATACGGTTTCCGGCCTTTTCTCCTGCACAGGTCCGCCCCGGCAATCCACCACTGTATAATGGTATTTAAGATATGTCAAATATTAACCGGGGAAGATATTGTGCTTTGAATAATATCAATACATTTGTAGGTCAAATAAAAATAAGAGCAGCAAAGCATAACCCGGTGGTTTGCCGGGTCCAAAAAAAAGGAGGATACCCTTTCCGGGGTACGCTCCTTATCTCAAAGAAGGTTTACGTGTCTGCCGTTTTCTTAAAGTGCGTTGTAATTAATAATAATGTGTTTGAATCTGGTTCTCTCCGGGCAAAAATGGACATTTAAATTTTTGTAATTTATGACATTTGTCATGTTTGCGGCATTTGGTGAAAAAACAGGATTACGGAGCTTCCTGGGCTACGTTCCGTATGCTGTAGTGCCATGGGCCGGGAGGCGGCTCACGCCGGCTGCTGCGTGAAACACGGTGTCAACCGGAAAAAACAGGCGAGGAATAAACGATGAACTTAAACTTTTCGGATTCCGGAGCTCTTTAAAATTTTATACAAATAAATATATGGTTTTTGGAAAGCTGTTTTTTTCGCAGGCTGCCTGCCGGGCGGCCTTAGCGGCAGGTGTGCTGGCTGTGGCTGTTGGGGTCAGGGAAGTCCCGGCCCAGGCGCGGAAAGCGTCTCCCGGGTTACGTATCGTCAACAGGACGGTCTCGCAGACCCAGCCCGACTTCTACACGGCCGTGTATACCACGGCAAAAGGACGAACCATCAGGTCAGGAAACCGCCTCTCTGCCGACAACGGCGTGACCTGGGTCAATGCCCCGATGACGCCGGATTACATGGCCGGACTGGCGGAAGGCTTCCGGCGCGCTCCCACCACCTGGGTGCTCGATCCTAAAAAAGGCCTCCTGGTTACCATCGTCAACTCGCTGGATGTACCCGGGCTCGACCCGAAGATCGCAGAGCCGCCCATTGCCCAGAAAACCTACTACCTCAGGTACAGGGTCTCCGCGGACGGCGGCAAAACCTGGCTGTTCGAGGAGCCCATCGTGGCACAGGGCAACTATACTTCCGACAAGCCCTTTGACGGGATCGAAATAGGCAAAAGCTCTATTTATGTCGGAGACCAGGGCTGTATCCCGCTGGTAATAAAGAACGGGAGCATCCTGGTGCCTGTACAGACTACCCCCATGACTCCTGAGGGGACGGCGTATAACCCCGGCAACGGGCATACCTACACGGATGTGCTTGTGCTGATCGGTTCATGGGACAAACAGAACCGGCTGGTGTGGAGGAGCTCGGCCCGCGTCACCGGCGACCCGGAGAAATCGACGAGGGGCATGATCGAGCCTACGCTGACCGAGCTGAATGACGGTCGGGTGCTGATGGTGATGCGGGGAAGCAACATCAGCACCGGCCAGAGCGTATCGTCGCTCCCGAGCTATAAATGGTATTCGATCTCGAAAGACGGGGGGCTGACCTGGGACAAGCCACAGGCCTGGACCTACGACGACGGCACTGCCTTTTTCTCACCCTCTGCGATGTCTACCTTGTTCAGGCATTCCAGCGGCCGGCATTTCTGGATCGGGAACATCACCGGGGAAAACCCGCAGGGGAACCTCCCGAGATGGCCGCTCGTGATGGGCGAGGTGGACGGAAAAAGCGCGAAGCTGATCCGGTCGAGCGTGCTGACGCTGGATACCCGCGAAATGGCGGATGAAAGCCGCGGAAGGCTGGATATTTCCCATTTTACCGTCACCGAAGACCGGCAGACCAAAGAGATCGTGGTTTGTTACCCGCGGTCGTACAATGCCTATAAGTCACGGGAGTGGGTTTCGGTGCGGCTGGCAGTAGAGTAGGACGGTGTCAGGATTCGTATATCTGTATCCTGCGTTTGAGCAGGCGCATTTCCGACTGCAGCTCCTCGAGGTGGCGGAGCAGGTGACGGATGGCGTCGATCCCTTCGATGTTGATCTCCAGGTCGTAATGCAGGTGACGGTAGCGTTCCAGCTCTGCCAGCTGGTCATGGAGAATATAGCGCTCGCCCGGGGTCCTGATGACCGATACCAGCCCTTCGTTTTCCAGGGCGTCAATGAAGGACTGGTCAATCCGGTAGTGCAGGCAGTAGGCTGACAGGGAGATTCGGTCTTCGTCCATAGCGGTTTAGTCTAATTTCGATTTTGACAATTCTTCAAATAATTCTTTCTGGCGATCTGTAAGGTGCTTCGGTATTTTTACGGTAAAGGTAATGATCAGGTTGCCGAACTGGCCTTCCTTTTTGTACACCGGGAACCCCTTGCCCTTGAGCCGGACTTTCGCACCGTTCTGCGTGCCCGGCTGCACGTTGAGCTTTACCTTGCCGGACCAGGTATCGACGACTACCTCTCCGCCGAGCACGGCCTGGACCAGGCTGATTTCCATCTGCAGGTGAAGGTCGTTTCCCAGTCTCTTAAACTGGCTGTCGTCTTCAATGATGAAAGTGAGGTAGAGGTCGCCGGCCGGGCCGCCTTCCGCTCCCGGCGCGCCATGTCCGGCCAGCCTGATGACCTGCCCGTTTTCCACTCCCTCGGGTATGGTGATCCGCAGGTTTTTGCCGTTGACCGTGATGACTTTCTGGTGGGTCCGGTAGGCTTCCTTCAGCTCCAGATGCAGCTCCGCATGGTAATCAGCGCCTTTAAACCTTACTTCCCGCTGGCGGGAGCCTCCGGCGCCGCCGAACATCGATTCGAAAAAGTCGGAGAAATTGCTTTCTGAGAAGCCTTCAAACCGGCTTTCCTCCGCCGTATGGCGCGCGGTGCGTCTTCCCTGTCTGCCGGCCTTTTCAAATTCCTCGGAGTGCTTCCAGTTTTCCCCGTATTTGTCATACTTTTCCCTTTTTTCGGGATCGCTGAGCACCTCGTTGGCCTCGTTGATCTCCTGGAACCTGGCTTTTACCTCCTGGTTGTCCGGGTTCAGGTCAGGGTGATATTTCCTGGCCAGCTTCCGGTAGGCTTTCTTAATTTCCTCTGCAGAGGCGGTTTTACTGACTCCCAGTACTTTGTAGTAGTCTATGAATGCCATAATTGTCTAGTGTCTTACACAAATTTAGCCGTTAAATCGTTACGGGCAAACCACTTCCGCTAACGGTGGCACAGAAGTTTTGAGGAAGGGAGACAGCGGTTAGTATGTTCAATTCATCTTTTCAAGGTATGGAAAATAGCAAGCACAAAGAGATGCCCGAGGAGAGGCCTACCCAGATGACCACGCTTTCCAGCATCATGGAGAGGCTGAGGGTCAGCCGTAAAGACAAGGAGTTCAGGTGGGCGCCCGGAGGCTTTACGGCCGGGACCGGTAAATTTTACCAGCCGGAGGACCTGACGATTCTGAAGACCTACCGGTTCGAGGGAGAGTCGGACCCTGCCGAGTCTTCGATCCTGTACATCATAGAGGCGAATGACGGCCTGACGGGGTATAGCCTGGACATGTACGGCGCCTACAGCAACCACGAGGACGAGCAGAACTACAACCAGTTTATCCGGCAGATACGGGTCTCGGGGCGGGATGAGCAGCTTATATTCGGGGAGGACGGGGGAGACCGGTGAACACAACCGGCAGCTCTTATAGCGCTGGATGCACCAAATTTGCTTATTTTTGGTGCGAAACCGTAAACACACGACGGCTCACCCGCGTGTAGAAAGTATCTGATGCTGTATCCTCAGAATATTGAAGTAAAAATCGGCTTTGACCGGATCCGGGAATGGCTGCTGGAAGCCTGTATCAGCACGCTCGGCCGCGCTTACGTAGACAAGATCAGGTTTTCGGACAACTACAGCCTGGTCGATAAGCTGGTCCGGCAGACGGCCGAAATGAAGGAAATCCTGGATTCGGGAGAAAGCTTTCCGTCCGCCAATTATTTTGACGCCACCGGATCCCTCCACCGGGCATCCATAGAAGGGATGCAGCTGACCCGGGAAGAGTTTTTTGACCTGAAGCTTTCGATGGCTACCATCCGGCAATGCCTGGACTTTTTTAAGAAGCAGGAGCCCGGGGCTTTCCCGCTGCTCAGCGAGTTTGCGGTAACGGTATCGGTAGAAAAGTCGGTTACGGATGCGATCGACCGGGTGATCGACGACAGGGGGCAGGTAAAGGATACCGCTTCCGCGGAGCTGGCCAGGATCAGGAGAAAGCTGATCTCCGAGCTGGCGGGCGTGAGGAAAAAGCTGGACGGCCTGCTCAGGTCGGCCAAAACCAGCGGCTGGGTGGCGGAAGAGGTTACGCTTACCATCCGCAACGGCCGGATGGTGATCCCGGTCGCTGCCGAGTACAAGCGGCGGCTGAAAGGCTTCGTACACGACGAGTCGGCTACCGGGCAGACCGTCTTCATCGAGCCGGCAGAGGTATTTGAAGCGAACAATGAAATCCGGGAACTGGAATACGAGGAGCGGCGGGAGATCAACCGGATACTCATTGCGCTGACGGATACGATGAGGCCCCATCTGCCCGAGCTTCAGCGGGCGTACCAGTTTCTGGGGCTCCTGGACTTTTTACGGGCCAAGGCAAAACTCGCCGCGGAGATGCGGGCGATCAATCCTGAGTTTGTCAACCGGCAGGTCGTCAGCTGGAAAGGAGCCAGGCACCCGGTGCTGTACCTGTCCTTCCTCAGGCAGGGCAAGCAGGTGGTGCCGCTGGATATGGAACTGAACGGCTCCCAGCGTATCCTGATCATTTCAGGACCCAATGCGGGGGGGAAGTCGGTGGCGCTCAAAACGGTCGGTCTCATCCAGTACATGTACCAGTGCGGCCTGCTGATCCCGGTGGAGGACGGTTCGGTGACGGGCCTGTTCCGTAATATATTCATCGACATAGGGGATGAGCAGTCACTTGAAAACGACCTGAGCACCTACAGCTCCCACCTGACCAATATGCGCCAGTTTCTGGCCAGGTCCAACCGGCAGACCCTGTTCCTGATCGATGAGTTCGGAACCGGTACCGAGCCCGGTCTCGGCGGGGCGATTGCCGAAGCGATCCTGGAGGAGCTGACGGGAACGGGGGCGTTCGGGGTGGTCAATACCCACTATACGAACCTGAAAGTGCTGGCCGACAAGACCGACGGCCTGGTCAACGGGGCCATGCGTTTTGACGGAGAACACCTGGAGCCGCTCTATCAACTGGAGATCGGGCGGCCGGGCAGCTCGTTTGCCTTTGAGATTGCCTCGAAAATCGGCCTGCCCAAAGCGGTGATCGAGCGGGCGAAGCACAAGCTGGGCACCCAGCAGGTGAGCTTCGAAAAGCTGCTGAAAGAACTGGACATCGAAAGGCGCGTATTTGCGGAAAAGAACCTGAGCCTCGGGATCAGGGAGCGGAAGATGGCAGAAAAGCTTGCGGAGTACACGGCATTGAAGCAGACCCTGGAGTCGGGCGAAAAGCGGATACTCAACGAAGCAAAACAAAAGGCCAGGAACCTGCTCAGCGAAGCCAACCAGAAAATAGAGCATACCATCCGGGAGATCAAGGAAAAGAAGGCCGAGAAGGAGGCGACGCGCCAGGTGCGCACCGAGCTGGAAAAGTTCGGCAAGGAAACGCTCCGGGAGGAGGCGGTCGGGGAGCCCGCTGCGGAAGAGGTGGAATACGAGAAGGAGGGAGGTGCGATTTCGGTGGGCAGCTATGTACGGCTGCTGGGCCAGTCCGCTGTCGGTGAGGTACTGTCCCTGAAAGGAAAGGATGCTGAAATCCGGATCGGCAGCCTGAAGTCAACGGTAAAGCTCAGCCGCCTGGAAAAAGTATCTTCCAAAACCTATCGCCAGGCCAGCGGGGAAAAGAAAACCCGGGAGACAGCAGGTAACCTGGATCTGAACGAGCGGATGATGGCCTTCAGCTTTAACCTGGATATCCGGGGCAAGCGCGGGGAAGAGGCACTCATGGAGCTGGATCAGTTTGTTAACAACGCCCTGATGCTCGGTTACGAAGAGCTCAGGGTCGTGCATGGAAAGGGCGACGGCATCCTGCGCAGCCTGGTGAGAAATCACCTGCGGTCCTATCGCCAGGTGGCTGCGTTGTCCGACGATCACCCGGACCGTGGCGGGGCAGGGGTGACCATCGTCAGGATGCATTGAGGCGGAAGATCTCCGGATCTTCCGCCGGTCTCCGCGCTTACGACCGCCCCATTAACGGGTCCGTTTTGCTTTCCTTTCCTGTTTCTACATGGCCGGCGTAGCGCTTCAGGGTACCCTGTTTCCCGGTATCAATGCTGAAGTCGTACCAGTGGTGGCTTTGCTGCAGCGGAATAAGGATGTGCCTGGTCTGGTGGGCGGGTATGGTGACCTCCCGGGTTTTCTGCCCGTAGGCGTTGTCGCTGATCCTGATGACCATGGATGAATTTTCCCGGTTCCCGGCCACAATTTCGAGATCCCCGGTGGGGAGCCCGTTTTTTGCCGTTGCGCAGCGCACATCGATATCCAGTCCCGGATCCTGTCCTCCACCTGTAAATTCGCGGAAAAACCCGTTGGGGCCATAGATCCTGAGGTGGTACCTCTGCTGTTCGAAGCCGGACAAATCCCAGGTATCCTCGATGGTATCGCCTGCCCGGACGGCGTAGTTGCGGACATTCAGGATTTCCTGCCGGTAAGGAGTCATCGTATAGACGATGAAAGGCGCGCCCGCGGATTTCGTTTTGAAAAATGCCTGTCCGGCCGTCAGGCGGATCCCGATGCGGCTGCGGCCCGCGTCCAGCCGGCTGTCGGCGTAGAGCTCATAGGGAAGCGGGCAGGCGGTCCGGGTTCCGGGCTCCTGCCTGGGCATCAGGGAAGATCCTGCGGGATCCCGGTTGACCTGGTCGATTTCCCCCGCGCTCAGGGCCTTGAATCCCCGGGGGATGTCCTTATAACGCGCCTTGTGAATCATTTCGATCTGCTCGTCTCTCTTTACAGGCACAGGCTTGCGGTAAGCGGAAGGATCAAAGGGCCTGAATACCGTGCTGATGCTGCCGCAGACGGTACGCCGCCATTCTGAAATATTGGTTTCCCTGATTTCCTTTTTGGCTTTGTGGCTGGTAAATTCTTCGAGGAAGCGGATGATCGACGTATGATCGAATACCTGGGAACATACTTTCCCGCCTCTCGACCATGGCGAGGCCACCACAAGCGGCACGCGGAAGCCCAGGCCGATGGGGCCGCCGCGGGCGTTCTTCTCCGATACCTGCGAACGGTCCTGTTCGAGCGGAACATATTCGACCCGGGTGTCTATCCCGTCGGAAACTTTTCCTGATTCCCCGCGCAGGGGATCCGGGATGGAAAACGGGGGGATATGGTCGTAATACCCGTCGTTTTCGTCGTAGCAAAGTATAAAAATCGTCTTTTTCCAGACTTCCGGGTTGCGGGTAAGTATGTCCAGGATCTCCGACACGTACCAGGCGCCGTACCAGGGCGCAGAGGGATGGTCCGAAAAGTTCTGGGGAGCCGTCAGGTAGGAGACGGCGGGAAGCTTCCCCTCGTTTACATCCTTCCTGAACTGGTAGAAGACGTCGCTTGCCGGGACCTCTACCGTGCGCTGCTCGCCGTCTTCACGGTAAGAAAGGCTGGCCAGCTCCAGGTAGCCGGGGTCGGCGCTGTTGCTGACGAAAGCGCGCCGGTGAATGCCCTGCGCCAGCGGGGAGAGCTTCCTGAAATTCTCCCTGCTGTATTGCCGGAGCTCCTCCCGGTGCTTTTCAAGCTGCAGCCCTTTGGTGCGGATTGATTTTGACAGCTTCTCCTTTTCCTCCCCGTTTTGCGCGGCCGATAATTCCTTCTTTAGTTTTTCGATATCCGCTTCCAGCGTATCGGCTTCTTTCCTGACAAAATGCGTATATCTTTCGGAAAATTTGACCTGGTACTGGGCAAAGCGCTCCAGGGGGTTACAGCCGAAATTACCCAGCCAGGAGCCCAATCCCTGGTTGAACTGCATGACGGCGCTGATCTCGTTCTGGTAAAACGCCCAGCTGATACCCGCTTCTTCCATTCTTTCGGGGAATGTTTTCCATTTTACCGGGTTGTTGATTGAGAAATAGCTGTTCCTGACGACTGCCAGCGCATCCATGCTGGGCCGTTCGCGGATGGTGCCGGACCAGAGGTAATACCTGTTGGGGTGCGTCGGGGTCATGGAAGAGCAGAAATTCTGGTCACAGACCGTAAAGGCGTCGGCCAGCGCGTAATAGAACGGGATATCCTGCCGGTCATAGTAGCCCATTGTCAGCGGCAGATCGGAATACTCCTGCCGGGAGGACTTTTTGGAGGCCAGCCACTGGTCGTATTTCCCGCCGTTGTAGGCATCGAGCTGGGATTCCCGCGAATGCGGAAGGTCGTGCATCCAGGTTGATTTGGTATCCCGGATGTTCAGGCGGAAAGGGGCGTAGGTATCTCCTTTGGGATCGGTCTGGAGCCAGACCTTGTTTTTGTCGGGGAGTGAGATCGCCCGCGGATCGTTAAAGCCCCGTACGCCCTGAAGCCGGCCGTAGCTGTGATCGAAGGAACGGTTTTCCTGCATCAGGATCACGACATGCTCCGCGTCCAGGTAGGTGGTGCCCGGGGCGGGGTCTATGGACATCGCTTTCTGAATGGAGGACGGGAGGACCCCGAGCATGCCTGCTCCTCCTGACAAAATCGCTGCTTTCTTTAAAAACGCTCTCCTTGAATCCATGGGATGACGAATAGGAATGAAGTTGTGAACCGGTTATTTTATTATTCAGAAGTGGTTTTCGGAGCAGTCTTACTCTTCCCGGGGGATTATGGTTATGTTAATTTTCGGGAGCTGCCCGCCCGGTACCAGGCGTCCCGTGGCGACGGAATGTCCGGTCCCGGTTCTTTCCCGGGAAAACCTTTGCAGCTTCCATATAGAATTGATATTATTACAATCGGCGTATTGATTGTAATCGTGTCAAAAATAATAAATTTCTTCCACAATGGACCGGCATATCGTGCATTGCGACCTGGATACTTTTTTCGTTTCGGTGGAGCGCCTGCTCGATCCGGGACTTGCCGGCAGGCCTGTGCTGATCGGGGGCACCGGCGACCGCGGCGTGGTGGCTTCCTGCTCCTATGAAGCCCGCCGCTACGGCGTGCACAATGCCATGCCCATGCGCCTGGCGCGGCAGCTGTGCCCGGAAGCCCGGATGATCAGCGGGAACCACGAGCAGTACAGCAGGTATTCCCGCCTGGTGACGGGGATCATCCGGGAAAATGCGCCGGTAGTGGAAAAGGCGTCTATCGACGAGCACTATATCGACGTATCGGGGATGGACCGTTTCCTGGGGTGTTGGAAATGGAGCCGGGAGCTCCGCCGGAAAATCATGAAAGAGACAGGACTTCCCATTTCCTTCGGATTGTCCGTAAATAAAACCGTTTCCAAGATCGCCACCGGGGAAGCGAAGCCCTGCGGGGAGCGGTATGTGGCAGACGGAACAGAGCGAAGCTTCCTGGCTCCGCTGTCTGTCCGGAGGATCCCGATGATCGGGGAGAAGACCTACCGGCAGCTTTGTGATATGGGGGTGACGCGTATAGCCGCGCTGCAGGAGCTGCCGCCTGCCGTCCTGGAGCGCACGTTCGGGCACAGCGGCCTGGTGATCTGGAGAAAGGCCAACGGGATAGACGACTCGCCGGTGATCCCGTATTCGGAGCGGAAGTCGATCAGCAAGGAGCATACGTTCGGAAAGGATACGGTAGATATGGCCCTGCTCCGGAAATCCTTATGCCGCATGTCGGACGACCTGGCCTTCCTGCTCAGGCGGGAAGGAAAGCAGGCCGGGTGCCTGGCCCTGAAGATCCGGTACAGCAATTTTGATACCTACACCCGGCAGGTAAAGCTTCCCTATACGAGTTCGGAGAAGCTGTTGTCCCGGAGGCTGCTGGAGCTTTTCGATGCTTTGTACAACCGGAGGCTGCTCATCCGCCTGGTCGGGGTCAGGTTAAGCAGCCTGGTGGCGGGCAGCTGCCAGACGGATCTTTTCGAAGACAGGATAGCCGAAGCAAATCTTACGCAGGCGGCGGATCGTATACGGGACAGGTACGGAGGGCAGGCGATCAGGCGGGGGATATGTCTTTGACGGAAGCGCTTTCGGTCCCGGGTAC
>JBEBSO010000049.1:0-11907 GCA_040394275.1 Telluribacter sp. | reverse complement strand
AGAAACCGGGGGGCTGGTCCGGCCGGGCAACATCGATTCCCCGCTTTCGCCGGCCACCATCGCGCGCATTCCTTCCACCGGAGATCTTTTGCTGGTCTGGAACAACAACGACGGCAGTGACCCGGTGCTGAAAGGAAAAAGGACCCCGCTGACGGTGGCGGTATCGAAGGATGACGGGCAGACCTGGCAGCATGTGAAGAACATCGGGACGGATCCCGATGGCTGGTACTGCTATATCGCCATTCATTTTACCAGGAAGGATGTGCTGCTGTCCTACTGCGCAGGCAGCCAGGCACAGAAGACGCACCTTTCGGTGACGAATATTACGAGACTTAACCGGAAATGGTTATATAAATAGATGAACAGGAATTCACCTGAAGCAACGGCTTTTCGTATGGCAGACAATCCGCCTTTTCCCGGTGTAACCGTTCTCCGCGGCCAGGCGGACGGACCGCATGTGCTGTTGCTGGCCGGTGTGCACGGAGATGAATATGAGCCGATGGTGGCGGTATCTGACCTGGGACGGGAACTGCCCCCGCTGCTGAAAAGGGGGAAGGTGTCGCTGGTTGCACAGGCAAACCCCGGTGCCTGTTCGCTCGGACAGCGGTGCGGACAGGATGGCCTGGACCTGGCGAGGGTATGCCCCGGGAAAGCGGAAGGCAGTCCGACAGAGCAGGCGGCCTGGCAGGTAAGCGGCCTGATCCGGTCGGCCGATTATCTCGTGGATATGCATACGGGTGGTGTAATGTATGATATTTTTCCCCTGGCAGGCTATATGCTCCACAATGATGCGCGTGTGCTGGCGCTGCAGCGGGAGATGGCGCAGGCCTTCAACCTCCCGGTTGTCTGGGGAACAGACCCGGATCCGGACGGCAGGACACTGTCCGTCGCCAGGGATGCAGGCATACCTGCCGTTTACCTGGAGTACGGCGGCGGAACGGGTTTTCGTGCCGGGGTGGCGGAAGCCTACCGGGCGGGGTTTATCAACCTGCTCAGGTACCTGGGTATGGCAGACGGAGCCCCGTCTGCCATACCGGCCTCGGAGCGGTATTGGGTAGAGGACAGCCGGAAAGACAGCGGATACCTGCAGGGAAAGATGCGCTCGCCTGCGGCGGGCATTTTTATGGCCGAAGCAAGGATAGGAGACCGGGTAGCAAAAGGCCGGAGATGGGGTGTGGTCCGGGACGTAGCGTCAGGCAGGGACGTGGAGGTGCTGGCGGATTGCGACGGGTTGGCTTTCCTGCTCCGCAACCTGATACGGGTGGAAGCCGGCGACGCATTGGGAGGCATTTTACCGGTTACCGGGAAAGGCGAACGTGTATTTTTCTGAAAAGCGCCGGACGTTGGCTGGTGCATGTATATTTAAGAATGTTACGGAATGATAGCTAAAGTAGTCATTATCACGGGTGCAGGCGGAGGGATCGGCAGGGCAGCGTCCCTGGCTTTTGCAAAAGCCGGTTTCCGGGTCGCGCTGACGGATGTAGATGAGACCGCACTGAAGAAAACGGGGGAGTTGCTTGCCGCGGACGGGGCCGTTTCCCTGTTGTACCCCGGTGACCTGGCGTCCTTTGATTTCCTGCAGGCTTTGACAGACAGGGTGGTGGAGCAATGGGGCCGGGTAGATGTGCTCGTCAACAACGCGGCCTGGCGGACAATAGGCTCTCTCCGGACGATCCGGCCGGAAGACTGGAACCGGACGCTGGGCATCTGCCTGACAGCGCCTGTTTTTCTCTCCAGGGCCGTTGCGGCGGTGATGGAGCAGCTGCGGACACCCGGGGTGATCATCAATGTATCGAGCGTGATGGCGGAGCGGCCTGCCGGTACGAGCCCGGCGTATATTGCCGCGAAAGGGGCTTTGGAAAGCCTGACGAAAGAGCTGGCTGTTACTTACGGACGAAGCGGTATACGGGTGGTAGCGGTAGCGCCGGGGTATATCGAAACCCGGCTCAGCCAGGATTATGTAGACGACGAGGGGCGCAATGTGAGCGATCAGCTGATACAAAATCTGGTCGACTACGTCCCGCTGGGCCGGGGGGGACTGGCCGGGGAAGTCGCCGATGCGGTGGTCTGGCTCAGCTCCGGGGGCGCTTCTTACATCACCGGTACTACCCTGGTCATAGATGGCGGGTTCAGGCCCAATTTTAGTACATACAGTGAAAAACGACTTCAATTCCCCGACGAATTTTGAATACGATCTGGACATACGGACCCATCTCGCAGCTGACGACCGGCCCGCAGCGGGTAGAGCTCGGGGAAGGCGGCACGCCGCTGGTGGCCTCTAGGTACATCGGCCCCCGGCTGGGGCTTGCCAATCTCTATTTCAAAATGGAGAACCTCAATCCCACGGGATCTTACAAAGACCGGTTCGCAGCCGTGCTGGTCAGCGGGATGGTGCGCGACGGTCAGAAGGCCTGCATTGCTACATCGAGCGGAAATACAGGGGCGGCCCTAGCCGCCTATTGCGCTGCCGGGGGGATCCGCTGTCAGATTGTCGTGGTGGACGGCGCGCCGGTCCCCAAGCTGCGGCAGATGCAGCTTTACGGGGCCGAGATATTGATGATCAGGGATTTCGGGAAAGACCCGGTGGTGACGGCCGGGGTGTTTGATACATTGGAAAGCATCTGCAGCAGCCGGGGTATCCCGCTGCCGATCAGCGCCTACAGGTACTGCGCGGAGGGGATGCAGGGGGTGGAGACCATCGCTGCGGAGATCGTCGATGCTGCCGGGGAGGTGGAGCATGTGTTTGTCCCGGCCGGCGGAGGCGGACTGACGCTCGCTGTAACCCGCGGCGTGATGACCCGGGGTGCCCGGGTCCGGGTGCATTGCGTCCAGCCTTCCGGCAATGACACCATTGCCACCCCGCTGCGGACGGGTGCCGGGCAGGCCAGGCAGGTTGTTTCGTCTACGGCCATCAGCGGCTTGCAGGTTGCCAACGTTATTGACGGTGACCAGGTCATTGCCAACTGCCGGGCTTTACACGGGAACGGCTACGCGGTAGAGGACCAGGCGGTATACAGGTGGCACAAGGCCCTCGCGCAGAAGGAAGGTATTTTTTGTGAGCCGGCGGGGGCAGTGGCGCTTGCCGGGCTGGAAGATGCGCTGAACAGGGGAGAGATCGGGCCCGGCGAAGCTGTCGTATGCCTCGTAACGGGCAGCGGCTTCAAAGATATGCCTTCTGTGGAGCATAATTTCGGTCTGCCCGGCGTGCAGACGGCCGATTCCCGGGAACTGGCCGGTTTGCTGGCGTAAGCTTCCTTATTTTTTGGGTTCAATGAGAAGTTATACGAAATGAGCCTGAATGTGCATGCAAACGGGCGATACATAAAGGTAAACCAATGAACCTTTGAACTCTAGAACTTTTGAACTTTTTTAATTATACATACAGATGAAAATTATATGAGCAAGCATGTATTTGAGGGTGTTTGGCCCGCTTTATTCACACCGGTTCAGCCTGACGGCGCGCTCAGCGAGCCCGAGCTGGAAAAGCTGGTCGAGCTGGTGATCAGCCAGGAAATGGACGGGATTTACCTGCTTGGATCGACAGGACAGGGACTGCTGTTCAGCGAGGAGGAGCGTAAAAATATTGCGGCCAGGACCATTGAGCTGGTGGCGGGCAGGCTGCCTGTCATCGTGCAGGTAGGCGCGTTGAATACCGAGGAGTCGGTCCGTCTGGCCAGGCATGCCGCCGCCGCCGGGGCAGACGGGATTTCTTCCGTCGGACCGATCTATTTCGGCGGATCCACCGAAGCGGCTTTCCGGCACTACGGGAAGATAGCCCGCGCAACGGACCTGCCTTTCTTTCCCTACCAGATCGGGACTTCTGTGGATCTGAAGCTGGTGGATCTCCTGGTAGAGATTCCGCAGGTGGCGGGCATGAAGCTGACCACCGGGAAGCTGCTGGAGATCAGCAGCATTAAAAACAGGGTGGGCGACCGGCTCCGGCTGTTTAGCGGCGCGGACGAGCTGATGTGCCAGGCGGCGATCTGCGGGACCGTCGGGGCGATCGGTACGTTTTACAACATGTTCGGTCCGGTATGCCGGTACATTCGGGCATCGTTTCTCAACGGGGAGGTAAGGCAGGCCGAAGCGTTTATGCTCAGCTTCCAGGCTTTCATCGAGCGGGTGCTTCCCAACGTATGGGATTTTATAGACAGGGCCATGATGCTGAAATACGGCATTCGTATCGGGGCGCCCAAACCCCCGATCATTGCGCCTGTATTTCCGGGATCGGATGAGGAAATCCTGCAGATCCTGGAAAAAATAGACAGTTTTAACGAAAAGGCAGCCGATAGCCGGTACTGAATAAACAGGAAACAGACATGGATTTGGAAAGCCTTAAAGACCGGCTGTACACGGCCGTCATCTCGGATGTCCTGGATGCACTGGGGCATCCCCGGCAGGCAACCCGCCTGGATTTTTATGCCTATACCGGCATTACAAAGCTCATCGGCCGGTGTAAAACAACACTTTGGTCGGATATCTACGACATAGATCCCGATCCTTACGGGCTTGAGCTGGCGGCGGTCGATTCCTGCCGGCCTGGCGACGTGCTCATTGCGGCAGCCGGCGGTTCGGTGCGGTCGGGCATCTGGGGAGAGCTGCTCTCCACCGCGGCTGCGAACAGCGGCTGCAAAGGCGTGATCGTGCACGGCGCGGTAAGAGATGTGGGAAAAATGAGGGAGATGGGTTTCCCGGTTTGTGCAACGGCATGCAACCCGTATGACAGCCGCAACCGGCAGCGGGTAGTGGATATAGACGTCGCCGTGGAGATCGACGGGGTGAGGTTTTGCCCGGGCGATATCGTCATGGCAGACGAGGACGGAATCGTGGTGATTCCCCGGGAAATAGAAAACGAAGCCCTCACCATGGCCCTCGAAAAGATAAACGCGGAAAACATTTCAAGAGAAGCAATCAAAAACGGGATGAAGGCCGTCGAGGCCTACCAAACTTTTGGTGTATTATGAGTAGTAAAATTGTAGTGACCGGCGAGGACCTCCCGTCCAGCCACCTCCCTTTTTCGCCCGGCGTGATTTCCGGGGGACACCTGTTCGTCTCCGGACAGGCATCGGTAGACGATCAGGGCAACATTGTGGCGGATACGTTCGAAGGGGAATGCCGGAGATCTTTCGAAAACCTGAAGCGGATCGTAGAAAGTGCGGGCGCTACGCTGGATGATGCCGTACAGGTGCGGAACTATGTCGGCAGTCAGGAGTACCTCCGGGAGTTCAATGCCATTTACAGGGATTACTTCAGCGCTCCCTACCCGGCACGGACGACGCTGATCGGCTGCCTGGGAGATGTGCTGAAATTTGAGGTGGATGCCGTTATCCGGTTGAAATGAGCGCAAGCGAATGCCCATACAATCCGTGCGGCTATTTCCAGCGCATTCCATATGGGAAAATAAACATATTAAAGTCCGTCTGGCGGACGTATATAGGCGAGCTGGTATGAAAAAACGGGTGGCCCTGCTGGGGATTTATCACGAGACAAATACTTTCCTGGATACGACGACCTCCTTTGAGCGGTTTCGCGAGGGGTACTGGCTTGCAGGCGGGGATATCCTGCGTGAATACCGGGGCGCGCATCACGAGATCAGCGGTATTATCGGGGTGCTGGAACAATGCGGGGACATGGAGCTTGTGCCTGTCTTTTATACGAGCGCGACACCGGCAGGCACGATAGAGGATGATGCCTACCGGCGGATCCTCGACGAGCTGTTTTCACGGCTGGAGGAGGCGTTCCCTGTGGATGGCTGCATCGTGACGCCCCATGGCGCGGGCGTCGTAGCCTCTTACCCGGATATGGACGGCCACTGGCTGTCCCTGCTTCGTGAGCGGGTCGGGCCGGACCTGCCGATCATCGGAACGCTCGATCCGCATGCCAATGTAAGCCCGCTGATGGCAAGCGTGACCAATGCGCTGATTCCCTACAGTACGAATCCGCATGTGGATCAGGCGGAGACAGGCCGGGTGGCTGCCAGGCTCATGGTCCGGAAGCTGCGGGGTGAAATTTCTCCTGTACAGCACCTGAGGCAGCTGCCCCTGGCGATCAGCATCGAGCAGCAGTCGACGCTGGAAGAGCCGGGCAAAGGGCTGCGGGCGTTTGCGGCGGAGGTGGAAGCGGGGCACGGGCTGCTGTCTGCCCGGGTTTTGTTGGGGTTCCCCTACGCCGATGTGGAGGAGATGGGATCGGGGTTCCTCGTGGCAGGGGAAGACGAAGCCCGCTGCCGGGAAGCTGCCGACGTGCTTGCGCACCACGTCCTGGGCAGGTACCGTGACTTTAACGGGCCCAAAAATAAACTGGATCAGCTCCTGCCGTCGCTGGCCGGGGCGGAAGGTCCGGTGTTGCTCCTGGACATGGGCGATAACGTGGGCGGCGGGGCCCCGGGAAACAGCACCTACCTGCTTCGCGGCCTTGAGGCGCACGCGACCGGACCGGTGTTTTGCTGTATCTATGACCCGGAGGCCGTGACGGCAGCCGGGCGGAAAGAGCCGGGCGGCAGCGCCTTCGAGATCACCTTCGGATCGCCCGGGTGGACGACCCGGGTGCAGCTGCTCCGGCTGGCGGACGGCAGGTTCACGGAATCCAGCCCGAGGCACGGCGGTTTTGTGAACTTTAACATGGGCAGGATCGCGGTGTTGAAAACAGCGGCAGGAAACACCGTCATGCTCACTTCAAAACGCTGCGAGCCTTATAGCCTGCGCCAGCTTACGGCCTTTGACCTGGAACCTGCGGATTTTCGTTTTTTGATTGCGAAAGGAGTCAATGCGCCGATTGCCGCTTACCGTGAGGCGTGCAGGAGCATGGTACGGGTAGATACCCCCGGCCCTACCGGTGCGGACATGACATCCTTCACTTATGCCAGGCGCCGCAGGCCGATGTTTCCTTTTGAAGATTTGACCGGCTGAAGCAGTTGCGTATGAAACGTGCAGTGATCCATAGCGTGCTTAACCTGCCTTTCTATACCGAAGGGCCGGTGGTGGATGAACAGGGCCTGGTGTTCTTTACGACGCTCAGGGGCGGTTACATCGGGCGTTGGGAGCCGGGCGGTGTGGTTCAATGGGCCCGCGCAACCTGTCCCAACGGTCAGGTGATCGATTCCGCCGGCAGTCACCTCGTTTGCGAGAGCTTGTCCGGGTCGATTTCCGGCTATAACCCGGACGGCTCCTTCCGGGGCTACGTGGTGCAGGACCGGTTTGCCGGTGAAGCGGCCGGCGTTCCCAATGACCTTGTTCTTTCCCGGCAGGGAGATTTGTATTTTACGGATTCCACCCGCGAGACCGGGCGGGTGTTTTGTCTCCGGGCTTCCGGCGCTGAGCTCAGGATTGCGGGCGGGATAGACTACGCCAACGGCCTTGCATTTTCCCCGGATGAGTCGCGGCTGTACGTGGCGGAAAGCTATAAAAACCGTATCCTGGCTTTGGACCTGGACCAGGAGGGGACCTTTGGCGCACCTGTGATTTTCGCGTTGCTGCCCGTACATCCGGGTGGCAAAATGACAGGCAACCTGCCGGACGGGCTGGCCGTAGACCGCGAAGGGAGGCTCTGGATCGCCCATTACGGGATGGGAGCCGTACAGGTCCTTTCTCCCGGTGGAGAATGGCTTTTTTCGGTAGATACGCAGCTTCCGCTGACGAGCAACGTCGCATTCCGGGCGGATGAGCCCGGGCGGAAAGTACTGGTCGTGACGGGCGGGTACGGGGAACCCGGGCCGGGCGCCGTACTGGAAATAGAAGTTTTTTTGTAGCATTCATTTCTATGGTGGTCATGTCCGGACGCTGCGCTCTTTTTTTCTTTTTGTTTATAATCAACCAAAGCATGACAGCACAGACGAAAGCGCCTGAATGGTCAGCGCTGCCACCGCTTCCCGATAGCCTGGGATTTGCGGGGATGTACGGAGGAACCAGCGGAGGTAAGCTGCTGGCGATGGGCGGCGCGAATTTTCCGGGTGATATGCCCTGGGAAGGCGGGAAAAAGAAATGGTACAACTCCATATTCGTTCTTTCGGAGGAAGGCGAATGGAAGAAGTCCGGCCAGGTGCTGCCTGAAGAAGCCGGTTACGGGGTAACGGTAAGCCATGCCGGGCGGGTCATCCTGGTCGGCGGGAGCACTCCGGCGGGACATCTGAAAAGGGTTCTCTCCGTCGAATGGCGGGACGGCCGGCTGGAGATGGAAAGGTTGCCTGATCTCCCCGTTCCTCTGGCCAATATGTCCGGCATCCTGCTGGAAAGCGCCGTAGTGGTTTTCGGCGGATCGGAGCATCCGGCGGGGCCGGCCCTGGCCAGGGCATTCGTGCTGGATCTTGCCGGCAAGCAGCCTGCCTGGCAGGAGCTCGGGATGGGCGATATACCCGGCAGGATCTTCCCGGTGTGCGGGGTATACGACGGGCGCATCTACCTGATGGGAGGGGAGACCACCCGCCTCAACCGGTTGGGCAAGCCATACAGGGCCATACTGCTGGATGCTTATTCGCTGCAGCTGAAAAAGGAGGGAAAGGCCTGGAAGGGTGCCTGGCAGGCGCTCGCACCCATGCCGAGGGGAGCCTCCGCGGCCGGAACCGTGCTGCCCCTGCTGTCCGGCGACCGCTTCCTGCTCTGGGGCGGCGTCGATGCCGTTACCGCGCAGTTCAGGGACGCCGGGACACATCCCGGCATTACCAGCTCTTTCCTGTATTATTTTCCTGAGCAGGACACCTGGGAATATATCGGCGATCAGAAAAAGTTTGCAGCCCCCGTGACGCTGCCTGTCGTATACTGGAACGGGCTGTGGGTTTACCTGAGCGGGGAAGTAAAGCCGGGCATACGGACTCCGGCATTGATCGGCGTCAGGTAGAATATTATAGTCGGGCAGGCCGGGGAGGATTTCGGAAAATATCCGGAGATATTTAGAAAAGTGGCAAAAACGTTTAAAGTCCGGAAGTAAGGGCCGCGGCCCTTACTTCCGGACGGGTTTACAATTGGCCGCACCACTCGTACAGCAGCTCCCGGATGGGGATCGAAAAACGGTTGTAGTCCTTCGGCCGGGCGAGCTCCAGCCGGCTTTCTTTTCCGTAGAGCCCGTAGATCTTGCGGGCTTCGCCGACAGCGGCTTCGATATCGGTGCCGGTCGTGTTCCAGTCTTCGGTAGGGGCTATGACCAGGACAGGGCGCGGTGCGATGCTGGCGAGGATTTCATGAAAGTCCGCCGGGATCCGCTCTTCCCGGCCCACGAAAAACCCGAGCCGCGGCTGAAGCCCGTGCAGGTGCGAGAAAGCCCTGATTCCTACGGTGCCTTTCCCGCTGTGGTCGGTTCGCATCGGGGTGAACCCGGCAACAGACACTGTACCGGCGATGGCCGGGTTCAACGCCGCAGCGTACAGGCCAACGGTGGCGCCCAGGGAGTAGCCCGCCGTGAAGATCTTTTCCCGGTCCACAAATTCCAGGTTCCCGAGCATATGTACGGCGGCATTGACGTCTGAGACCAGCTTGCCCATCTTCGACCACTGCGGGTAACGCTCATAAAAGCGGACTCCTTCTTCGATCCTGTTGCCGAATCCCATCATGTCGTAGGAGAAAACCGCAAATCCCATACCGGTGAGCTTCTCGAAAAACGACTGCAGCTCGTGCTGGTGGCCTATCGGGGAAAATCCTTTGGAATAATCATATTCATGCAGGTAGACCAGCACCGGCAGCTTTTCTTTCTTGATTTTTTCTACGGGATAATACAGGTAACCGAAAAGGTTATCGCCGAATCCCCTGTAAGGGGTAACCTTCATTACGCCCATTTGCTTCGTGGTTGCGGGCCGGGTCAGGAAGCTGCCGAAGTACGTTTCGCCGGCTCCCCCGTTGGCAAGCGTCACCGGTCCGGGGTTGGTCACCAGGGGTGGCTCGTTGCCCAGAAGCCACCGGATGTTTGTCAGGACGGTTTCCTTCTTCTGCTCCCAGGCTTTTTCCGAGCCGATGGTCTGTCCCCCGTTGGAAGCCAGGATATCATGTATGCCTTTTTTGGGGTAGCCGGCTGTATGGACCTGCTCACCCGAAAGGGTTTTCCATTTTTCGAAAGAATAATCGTACAGCAGGTCGCTGGCAGGACTCGATTTGCTGCGTTTGAATACGAAATCAAAGAAGTCGACATACTCTTCGATGTCTTTGGCGGAAGTGCCGTGGAGTCCCCCGCGGTAGCGGATCATGATCTGGTCGCCGGCATTCAGGAACTGGTACGCCTTCCGGGCGGATTTTAAGGCTTGTTCCGCTCCCCAGGGATTACTGGCCGATTCGGTAGTAGCCGTGCTGAGCATAAGCCCGCGCGGGGCTACGAGGGCCATGAACGAATTCTGGTCAATGGGAAGCTTGTTTTCCCGGCCGGTAAAGAAGCGCAGCCGCGGATGCAGCCAGGCGGGCTGGGCGGTAGCCAGCAGCGCAATGTCTTCCACATCATAAGGATAGGCGGAGTAGCGCCAGGGGACCTCGGCCCCCGAGCCCCCGCTGCTGGTGACCACAGCAGTGATGCGCTCGTCGAAAGCGGCAGCCATCAGCGATTGCTTCCCGTTTCGGGAGTGCCCCGTGATGCCGATTTTCTTTTTGTCTGTGATGGGCAGGGTATACAGGTAATCGACCGCCACAAATGCACCGTAAGCCCTGCGCATCAGCCGGGTGAAATCATGGCTTTCGGACCAGATCCGGGCGTAATCTTCCGTGTCGTCCCTGGCATCCGCACCGGCGTAGACGCACCCGATGTAGCCCCGCTTCACCGCGATCTGCGCCCACTCCCGGTGATTCCACTGTGTCATGAAGACCGGGAAAGGCCCTTTGCCGGGCGGGATCATCAGCTCCACCGTCAGCCGGGCTTCCCTGCCGGGTCCAAAACGGAGCTCAACGGTCCGGAGCAATACCTGCCCGTCTTTTTTTTCGCTGAGCACCACTGCTTCCAGGTTTTTGGGCTGGTCCGGGTAAGTGCCGGTAATGTAGTACCGGAGCTGCTCCCTGAGCTCTTTTCGTTTGGCCGCCCAGTCCGCCTGTGTGGCAACGGGTACGTTTTTCCCGTTTTTCCGGAGGACCATCGGGTCCGGGAGATCCGGGATGGAAGGCAGGGAGCTCCAGTCGGGCGGCAGCTCCCCGGTGCGTGCCAGCCAGTCCGTAAACACCTTGTCTTTGTATGACACCCTGCCGTTGGAGGTCCTGTCCGGCGGCAATATGGAGAGAATGTATTTCAGGTCCTCTTTGCGGCGGAGCGAATCTTCCTGCGGAGACACAGCTGCACCGGACGACTGTCCGAATGCGTTCAACAGGGTAGAGGCCAGGAGCAGGACAATCGGAGCAGCAGGTCTAAACGTATTCATTTCGGGAAGGCCGGAATTTCGGCGGTTAAAATTTTCAGATGGTTAAAATAGGTAGTATGGTTGTGCATACTTCGGGGCATAGATACTATTTTTTTCGATAGGTCGGTAAACAAACGGGGATTCTGTACGGCAGCCGTAGAAAATTCCCGGGATACTGATTTCTTACCGGAGATCGTATATTTGCAGGGCGGCTCCGGGTGTTGCCTTTCTTTCCTGGAACCAAATATAATTCTATATATCTGCCTTATTTTCTATATTGAGTTGATTATTGATGTAAATAATTAATAAAAAACTTCATTTTGTCCGGCATTTTTGAAAAATTCAGAAGAATGTTTGGCTGTTTATTTCCCGGAGGAGCGTTCGGCGGAGTCGCTTTCACCGGCAGTTCCGGCAGGACAAAGTAAGGCATAACGGATTTTAATGAATACGAAAACCTCAGGAGACCGGGAACTTTGGGAAGCCTTCCAGTCGGGAAGCGAGGAGGCTTATGCCCGTATCTATGCGCAGCATGTCCGGGCGATGTACAGGTACGGCATGAGCCTGGTATCGGTTTCGGAGGCTTTTGTGTTTGATTGTATCCACGATGTATT
>JBEBSO010000048.1:0-11959 GCA_040394275.1 Telluribacter sp. | reverse complement strand
AGCCCCGCGCCTTTTTGAATACGGGCAGGTTGCAATTACTTCTTCTTACGGGGCGACGGGGCGCTTCCGGCGACAGCTGCCTCCGGTTGCAGGGCTACCGCCTCCGCTTTCTTCTTATTGCTCCGCTGAAGCGCATCCACTACAATAGGCGCCGCAATAAACAGGGACGAATAAGTACCCACAATTACCCCGATCAGCATCGCAAAGGTAAACCCGCGCAGCACGGCCCCGCCGAAAATCATCAGGATCACCAGCACCAGGATCGTCGTGATACCGGTTACCGCCGTCCGGCTCAGGGTTTTATTCAGGGCGTTGTTGATAATCGTCGGGATGCTCTCGTTCCTCGATTTCGGATCTTTCAGGTAGTTACGGATCCGGTCAAAAATCACGATCGTATCGTTCATCGAGTATCCCATGATCGTCAGCACAGATCCGATAAAGGCCTGGTCTATATCCAGCGAGAACGGCAGCCATCCGTGGAACAGCGAGAAAATCGCCAGCAGCACGAAAACGTCATGGGCCAGCGAGATAATCGCCGCGTAGCCGAAGGCGAGATCGCGGAAACGGAAAAATATGTAAATAAAATTGACCGCCAATGCCAGGAAGACCGCCCATATCGCGTTGATCATCATGTCATATGCCACCGTCGGTCCTACTTTTGACGAGCTCACCACCACGCCCTTGTTGCCGGGCACTTTCGCAACGGCGTCGCTCACATTGTCGGCCGCTTCTTTGTCGGCCTCCGGGGTATCCGCGTCGGCCAGGTAGTCGGTCGTGATTTTCACCTGGTCAAATCCCCCGTATGTTTTCACTTCGAGGGAAGCATCTTTCCCGAGTGCCGAAGACAATGTATGGCGCACGTTTTCCGCGCTTACCGTCTTGTCAAACCGCACAACATAGGCCCGGCCGCCGTTGAAATCGATCCCCAGGCTAAATCCTTTGAAAATGAAGGACCCTATCCCGATTGCGGTAACGATCGCCGCCACCACGTAGAAGCGGTTGCGCTGCGACACAAAATCAAATTGCGTATCCTTAAACCATCCCTTGGTCAGGTTGGAATAGAACTGCAGCTTATTTCCTTTCTCTACCTGGTAATCCAGCAGCAGCTTGCTGATAAATATCGCAGTGAATAAAGACGTAATCAAACCGATGATAAGGGTAGTCGCAAACCCGAGAATCAGCCCGGACCCGAAGACAAACAGGATAATCCCCGTAAGCAGGGTCGTGATATTGGAATCGATGATCGCGGTCAGCGCTCCCTTGAAACCGTCCGCTACCGCCTGCCGGAACGTCTTCCCTTCCTCTAGCTCAGCCTTGATCCCCTCGTAGATCAGCACGTTGGCATCCACCGACATACCAATCGTAAGCACGATACCGGCAATCCCCGACAAAGTCAGCACCGATCCCAGCGAGGCCATGATGCCCATCAGGAAAAACAGGTTGATCATCAGGGCAAGGTTGGCGATCCAGCCGGCTTTGCTGTAATAGGTAACCATAAACGCCAGCACCAGGATCAAACCGACAATGGAAGACCAGATCCCGGATTGGATGGCTTCTTCTCCCAGGGTAGACCCTACGATGGCCTCTTCGACGATATAGGTCGGTGCAGGGAGCTTACCCGCTTTCAGCACGTTCGCCATGTCCTTGGTCTCCTCCACGGTAAAGCTCCCGGAAATGCTGGAAACACCGTTGGGAATTTCGCCGTTCACGTTGGGTGCGGTATATACCTGTCCGTCCAGGATGATCGCTACGGGCCGGTTGATGTTGTCTGCGGTAAGCGTTCTCCATTTTCTCGCGCCCTCTCCGTTCATACGCATGGTCACTTCCGGGCGCCCCCTGTCATCGTAATCGCTGTTGGCATCGACAATGACATCTCCTTCCAGCGGAGCCTGGCCGTTGGGCTTCTTGATAAAATGCAACGAAAGCAACGCCTGGCCGTTGTTGGCAGGCGTTTCCTTACGGTCCCACATAAAGACCAGATCGGAGGGGAACATGGTCCGCACCTCGTGTCTCGACAACAGCTCCGAAGCCCGGGCAGTATCCTTGATGTACACCGCCAGACCCTGCGGAGTAGGGATGAAGAGATTAGTCAGCGCTGCAGACTGGGCAGCCAGCGCGGAAGAATCGGGAGACGCACTGTCATCCTTCAGGGCAAGCTGGTCTTCCAGGCTTCCGCCTTTCTTTTTCGTTGTATCGGCTGTCACACCGGGCGCCGGGGTTTTCAGCCTGGCTTCTGCAGCCATATAGGCGGCCAGCTGATCCAGCGCCGGGGCTACTTCGTTCAGCGTATATACGGCCGTAAATTCGAGCTTGGCAGAACCGGAAAGCAGCCGGCGCACACGCTCCGGGTTATCCGCCCCGGGCAGCTCGACCATGATGCGGTTCGAGTTCGGAAGCCGCTGCATATTCGGGTTGGTCACCCCGAACTTATCGACCCTGGCCTGGATGATCTTATAGGCTCTGTCGACAGCGCCGTCCACTTCCGCCTCGAGCATCCTGATGACCTCCGAATCGGACGAATTGCTGTTTACCTTGTCCCTGTTGGCGCTGTTGGCGAAAACGCTCGCCAGGTTTGTATTGGGGGAAATCTCCTTATACGCTTTCGCAAACAGGCTTACAAAGGAGCTTTGGCTCGACTTTTTGTCCTCGGCAGCTTTCTTCAGCGCTTTCTGGAAATCGGAGCTCCGCGCGTTGCCGCCCGCCATCCCGGCTACGACGTCTTTCGGCGACACTTCCAACACCACCTGCATACCACCCTGGAGATCGAGACCCAACCCGAGCTCACGCTCCATCACCTGCTGCAGCGTCTGCCCCAGGTATACCTCCGTACGCCAGAGTGAGTCGATATATCTCTGTTTTTTGCTGAAGTCTACCTGCCCTTTCGAGTCGGTGGCAAAAGCTTCGGCATCTTTTCTGAATTTATTCGCCACGAAGGTGAAGGAAAGATAATAGATACTTATCAAGGCCAGCACCGTGGAGAACAGGATAACGCCATTCTTGTTTTTCATTTGTTTATTTTCTTATTGGTTATTTAAAATCACATGGAATGTGCCTGCAGCTCATTTCATTAACCGGTTAAATGGATTGTGAACGCTTTGGCTCCCTGTCCCGGAAAAACAGGCAGGGAAGGAATCCGCATAAAAGGCATGCTCCCGCAGGACCGGCACAGCTGCACGGCCGGGGAATCCTCCTCACGGTACGCTAAGGCGCGTTAATGGCAATCTGGTTGCCGAAGATCTTATTGAAATAGGAAAGAAGATGGTAGGGCTTGTCAAAATTGGTTGAAATAAGGATCCCTTTCTCGACAAAGCTCCATACCGGGGAAGGCAGCAGGATAAACGGCTGCGAAAAATCAAAAGAACTGGCCGAAACGGTCACCGCCGTCAGCGACAGCTCGCTGACAAAGGTCTGGTTGTCGCCGGCTTTCTCCGGGTGACCGGTATCCTGCCGGGAGGCTTGTTCACCGGTAACAGGGGAGTTGTGCGTGCTGAGCTTCCCGCCGGCTGCCGCCAGCAGCATCAGGAACGCAAAGAACCCGCTTAAAACCCTTTTGTACCGAATCGTTTTCACCTTTTGAAAAATCCCTTTTTTTAAACCGGGCTACAAAAGTGCCATGAAAATATCAGAAATACAAGCGGTTATCCGGCCGGGTCCTGCGATTCCCGGTTTTATCCAAAGCGTGAAAAACCATGCGCGGCCCTTCCGGCGGGTCCGTCACATGGTTCTTATTTTTCAGGCTGACTGATCGGCTACCTCAGAATTTGCCGAATTTAAACGTGATATTGTAGGAGAGGTTGCTCAACTCCCTGTCTGACAAGCCGGGTGCATTGCTTCCGAAAGTTTTACGGAAAGAAATCCCGGGGCTGAAACGCATCCATTTCAACAGGTTGAATTCGGCCTGTACGCCCGGCTCCATGAGAAAAAAGAAGTTGGGATGCCCGGAAAAATCAATGTCATCAAAAAAATCGTCCAGGTACCGGCTGCGGTTATACTGGAGGGTCAGGCCCGATCCGGTCAGGAGGTTAAAGTTGACGTGCACTCTTTTGGCTGACCTGGCCACATACTCTGTCATCAGGCCGAACTGGACATACTGGTAACTCATCCTGGATTTCGGCGCTTCCGAATACTGCGCCGGAACGGGGATAAAATTGGTGGAGGCCGACCCTTCCAGGCCCAGCAGGAATTTCCGGTTGATAAACCATCCGCCATACAGCTCAGGCATATTGACATACTGTCCTCCTATCGTGGTAAACTTGTTGGATATCGCCGCATAAGCTCCCGAATGCGTTTTGCCGCCCGTCCTGAAAATGGTTTCGATCTCCTGTCCGCGCGACGCCCCGGCAGTCAGAATCAGTAAGGAAACAGCCAGATAGATAAAATGCTTTTTCATGATATTCTTTACGTTTTTTCCCTATGACACCGCAAAAAGCGTTGCCCCCCATCCGGCGCTTAAAAATTTCAGTTCTTCCCGATTATGTATCAAACTTGTTATATTGCCGGGCATTTCATTCATATCAACAAACCTTTTTTTATGATGACCAGATTATTAACCGTTACCTCTAACCCTTTCATTCACAACTCCCTTTCTTCGTTATGAGCACAGCTATTTCTCAAAAGCACCCGAAAGGGCTTTTCGTTCTCGCCTTCGTAGAAATGTGGGAGCGCTTCAGTTACTACGGCATGCGGGCCATCCTGCTGCTGTTCCTGCTGGATAAGACCAGGGGCGGCATGGGCTTTAACGAGGGAGAAGGGGGTGCCATCTATGGTATGTATACCTTTTCAGTATACCTGCTTTCCTTACCCGGAGGATGGCTTGCGGACAACTACCTCGGCCAGAGAAAAGCCATCTGGCTGGGAGGGATTACCATTATGATGGGACACATCGTCCTGGCGCTGCCGGCCGATCAATGGATTTTCTTCCTGGGGCTGGCGCTGGTGGCCATCGGAACGGGGCTGCTGAAGCCGAACATCAGCTCTATTGTCAGCGAGCTGTACCCGGAAGGCGGGGCCCGGCGGGATGCGGCTTTTTCTATCTTTTACATCGGGATCAACGCAGGTTCCTTTTTCGGGATCCTGCTCGTCGGCTGGCTGGGAAAAAAAGTTTGCTGGCATTAAGGGTTTGGCGCTGCCGCAGTCGCCATGCTCATCGGCCTGATCGTGTACAGGAGCCTGGCCACCACCTATCTCCAGGACAAAGGCCTTCACCCCAAAGCGAAGCTGTCCGGCGGATCGGACAGCAGGCAGCCTGCGCATCCGCTTACCTGGGTCCTGGTTGCCGCCCTGGTACTTTTTGTCCTGATTATGCAGTTTTCGGGAAATTTCGCCTGGGACAGCAAAAAATCGGTAGCCACTTCCATGGGCATTATCGCGATTGTCATTGTTATCGTATACTTCCTTAACCTGATCTTTGCGAGCCATCTCCGGCGCGATGAGGTCAGGCGGGTGTGCCTGCTTTTCATCCTGTTCTGGGGGGCCGTCCTGTTCTGGGCAGGTTTCGAGCAGCAGGGGTCTTCCCTGCAGATCTTCGCAGACCGCTATTCAGCACTTCCCTTCAACATGCCGTCGAGCTGGTTCCAGAATTTCAACCCGCTGTTTATCCTGATTTTTGCCTCGCTGGTGGGCGGTCTCTGGGTATTCCTCGAGTCCAGGAGACTGAATCCGCCGGCCCTTGTCAAATTTGCGGCCGGCCTGTTCCTCCTGGCACTCGGCTATTACATCATGGTATGGGGAGCAAGGGTCGCACTGACGGGAGTCAAGGCCTCCTCCCTGTTTCTGATTTCCACCTACCTCTTTCATACCCTCGGTGAGCTCTGCCTCAGCCCGGTCGGTTTGAGCACCTACACCAAGCTCGCGCCGAAAAAATACCTGAGCCAGCTGATGGGCGTATGGTTTGTCGCTGCCGCGCTGGGCAATCTTTTTGCAGGGTTGTTTGCGGGGGGCTTTCATGAGGAAAATATCGAGCAGATGCCCGCCATGTTCATGAGCATCGTGTGGTTCTGCCTGGTGGTGGGAGGCATCATCCTGTTGCTGCAACGGCCGGTACGGCACTGGACGGGAGGCATCAGGTAGCGACCCGATACCTGCCAGCTGTGGAGAACAATAAAAACGTATATATGCAGACAGAAGTAAAAACCGGCGAGTCGTTTAAAACAGGGTTTAGCTTTTGCCAAAAAAATTTAGAAACCTTTTCCCGGGGGACCGGCGACAACAACCCGCTGCACCTCGACCCGGAATACGCGGCGGCGACCCCGTTCAAAAGGCCCATCATTCACGGGATGCTGGGCGCCAGCATTTTCACCAAAGTGCTCGGCACCGAGTTCCCCGGGTACGGTTCGGTCTACGTCGGGCAGACCCTGGAATTTTTAAGGCCGATGTTTGTCGATACCGACTATGAGGTGCGGTTTACGCTGCGCGATATCAACCGGGAAAAGCACAGGGCGGAGATCCTGGGTGAGATTTTCGACAAGGCAACCGGCAAAATCACCACCCGCGGCGTGGCCACGATGATCAACACGAAAGTTTTCGTCTGACCGCAACCGGCGGACGGAAGGCCCTGAAAGAGCCGGGAATGATTCCCGACAGGGAGACCCACTTACCATTAACGGATTGCTTCTGCCTGCCGCCTGACCTCAGGCGCAGGCAGGGCATCTCCTCAGGCCAGCACGTTGTCCACCATTTCCGGCGAGCCGACATAAAACGGCGTACGCTGATGAAACTCTTCCGGCACAATGTCCAGTATGTTGCCGTAGCCGTCCGAAGCCTTTCCTCCCGCCTGCTCAGCGATAAACGCCAGCGGGAAACATTCATACAGCAGGCGCAATTTCCCTTTTTTGTCCTTCTGGGTAGGTGGATAAAGATAGATACCGCCCTTCAGGAGGTTCCGGTGGAAATCCGCCACCAGCGAGCCGATATAGCGGGCAGAGTAATTTTTTTCACGGCAGGACAGTATGTAATCGCGGATCCGGTTATCGTAGCTGTTGAAGTAGCCGTCATTGATAGAGTAAATGCTCCCGTTTTTGGGAGAAGTCATGTTTTTGTGGGAAAGGATAAATTCTCCCAGGGACTGGTCGTAGGTAAACCCGTTTACCCCGCTGCCCGTGGAGTACACCAGCATGGAAGAAGAGCCGTAAAGAATATAGCCGGCCCCCACCTGCTTGCGTCCGCCCTGGAGAAAATCTTCGGAGGTAGCCGGGTACCCGATGGGGGATTGCCTGCGGTAGATAGAAAAAATGGTTCCGATCGCCACGTTGACATCAATATTGGACGATCCGTCCAGCGGATCCATCGCGACCACGTATTTGCCGTTTACCTTGCCGGTATGAATGATCTCCTCCTCTTCCTCCGAGAGGATGGCACACACTTCTCCCCCGTTGACGAGCGCCCGGATAAACCTGATATTGGCTACCACATCCAGCTTCTGCTGGTTTTCACCCTGGACGTTGGCCGTTCCGTTTGCCCCCGCGATGTCGACCAGTCCGGCCTTGTTTACTTCCCGGTTGATGATCTTCCCGGCAAGCGCGATATCCCTCAGCAGCTGGGATAGCTCACCGGTTGCATACGGAAAAGCACTCTGCCCGTGCATGATGAAACGGTCGAGTGTTACACCTATTGGTAATGCAAGGTCATGCGCTGTTTTGACAGTCATTATTGTAGAAATTATTGTGGTAAATTTTTCCCGAAGGTAATCAATGTAACTGTATAGTCGATCTGATTTACTTCAATTAAACTGATTACACTTATTCCATTTATTAAACGTTAGTACAAGGAGGGAAAGGGCGCCCCGGAATGCTCCGAAAGTTAATATAGTTCTGTGTATTAGTTGTTACCTTTGTCCGGTTATACTTTTACCGTATGACGAAAAATATCTGTTGAAACCCTATGCGAATCGTCGATTACCCGGCCATTATCAAAGAAGCGTGGAAAAATTATGATGCCACGAAAACCATACAATCCATTGAAGATATCAGCGCGAGGGTTTCCACCAACCACGTCTTCAGGGTCAAATTCGACAACAGCGACATGGTGATCGCGAAATTATCCTATTTCGGCAAATACGAGCACTTCAAGGAAGATCACCGGATCATCCACGCCCTGGCCAATAACCTGCTGTATCCTTTCGAAAATGTACTGGCCAAATCCCTCGTCAAGAACAACCAGGTATACACCTACCGCTACCAGGACAATTTCATTGATACATGGGTGGTATTTTACAACCCGATCCGGAGCATGTACCGCCTGCCCCGCAGGCTGAATGAGGAACATATCCGCAAGCTGGGGCGGGAAACCGCCCGTTTCCACCAGGCCTGCAAGCGCGTGAGCAATGTGCTGCCGAGGTCTTCCAAAACGCTGAAAAGCGATGTGCTGGACCTCCTCGACATCCTGGAGACCGAAAGCGGCCGGTACGAGCACCGGATGAATATCGACGCGCTCAAAGAACAATGCCACGCTTTCCTCAGGAACATACAGGCCCTGAACATCAATACCTTTGACCTGATCCCGGTGTTTGTAGACTGGAATATAGGCAATTTTTCGGTCAATGACAAGATGGAGCTGTTTTCCCGCTGGGACTATGACTGGTTCCGGTTTTCGTCACGGGTGATGGACTTCTATTTCTTCAGCAGGGTGGTCTCCGACATTGGCGACCGGACGGTATTCAGCTACTACATCACGCCGCTTATGGAGGACCGTTTTATCCTTTTCCTGAAGGAATACCACAGGATTTACCCGCTGACCAGGTCCGAAATACTGTTTTTCAAAGAGGCCTACCGGTTCTTTATCCTGAACTATGTGATCAAGTACGGCAGGTATTTTTTCCACAGGACCTACGCCACCAAACTGCAGCGTGAGGCCTATGAAATATACTTCCCTTCCATAGAAAGCTTCGATGCCGGGACGATCCTGGATGCGCTCGGCATCCCCTAACGCCCCGGAGCCGCGGAGCCACTGCTTTATTCTTTGAAATTTACGCCCCGACGTTGTATAAAAGGCCATTTTCTGCCTACCTTTACGTTTTGAAACAACTATGATTGAAAAAATTCTGATCCTGGACTTCGGATCGCAGTATACCCAGCTTATTGCCCGGCGTATCCGCGAGCTGAATATTTACTGTGAGATCCATCCGTTCAACAATATTCCTGAAATCACGTCCAATGTAAAGGGGGTGATCCTCTCCGGCAGCCCGTTTTCCGTAAGGGACAACGGATCCCCCCGGATCAATCTTGACGCCTTCCGTAAGCATATACCGGTGCTGGGCATTTGCTACGGCGCGCAGCTGCTGGCACACAGCCTCGGGGGGGATGTAATGCCCTCCGCCCACCGCGAATACGGTCGCGCCACGCTGGAAACAGAGGACACCGACTCTTCGCTCCTGGCGGGACTGACCGCCACCTCGCAGGTATGGATGTCGCACGGCGACACCATCGTGCGGATCCCGGACAGTTTCCATATCATCGCATCCACGGAATCGGTCAAGGTCGCGGCTTTCAAGATCGAGGGCGAGCTGACCTACGGGATCCAGTTTCACCCGGAGGTGACCCATTCTACGGAAGGTAAAAAGCTGCTGCACAACTTCGCTGTAAACATCTGCGGCTGCAGGCAGGATTGGACCGCCGAATCATTTGTCGAGTCGACGGTAGATTCACTCCGGCTGAAGCTCGGCAGGGACCGGGTGGTAATGGCCCTCTCCGGAGGCGTCGACTCCACGGTAGCCGCCATGCTGGTGCACCGCGCCATCGGCGAAAACCTGTTTTGCATCTTTGTGGACAACGGCCTGCTCAGGAAGGGTGAATTCGAGCAGGTGCTTCATTCCTACGAGGACATGGGGCTCAACATCAAGGGAGTGGACGCCCGCGACCGCTTTTACCAGGCGCTGCACGGGCTTACTGATCCCGAATTGAAAAGAAAGGCCATCGGCAAAACGTTTATCGACGTATTTGATCATGAGGCGCACCTGATACAGGATGTGAAATGGCTGGGACAGGGGACGATTTATCCCGATGTGATCGAATCTATCTCGGTCAAGGGGCCGTCCGCAACGATCAAATCCCATCATAACGTGGGAGGCCTCCCGGACTTTATGAAACTCCAGGTAATAGAGCCGCTCAACATGCTCTTCAAAGACGAGGTAAGGGCAGCAGGGCGCATGCTCGGCATCCCGGATAGAATCCTCTCCCGCCATCCTTTCCCGGGCCCCGGACTCGCCATCAGGATCCTGGGCGATATTACGCCCGAAAAAGTGGAAATCCTCCAGGAAGTTGACGCGCTGTTTATCGAAGGGCTCCGCCGTCATCACCTCTATACCGAAGTATGGCAGGCAGGAGCCATGCTCCTTCCCGTACAGAGTGTCGGCGTCATGGGCGACGAGCGCACCTATGAGCGCGTGGTCGCCCTGCGCGCAGTGACCTCGGTAGACGGCATGACCGCCGATTGGGCGCACCTTCCCTATGATTTCCTGGCAGAAGTGTCAAATGAAATTATCAATAAGGTAAAAGGAGTAAACCGGGTGGTGTACGATATTTCGTCCAAACCCCCGGCTACCATCGAGTGGGAATAAGCCCGGCCGGAGGTCTTATCAAAAAAGGGGGAGAAACTCCCCTTTTTTTTAGACTTTACGACGCCCGAACAACAGGCTGACAACAAATAAGATCAGGAAAAGGAAGAATAGAATCTTGGCTATTTCTGCTGCACCTGCTGCTATTCCGCCGAAGCCGAGAATCCCGGCGATTATGGCGACGATCAGAAAAATTACGGTCCATCTTAGCATAATTGACAACTGTTTAAGTTTCTACCTTTATACATTGATATAAATCTTAAAAAACCCGTACCAAAGCATATAAAAACCGATCGGACCCTGGGTTGTGGACTTTTTAACCCACCGGCAGCGATCAGACGGGCTGCTGAGCAAACTTTTACATTCTTTTGTATATCAGGTTGTTAACGTAAACCTTTTTTGTATATCATGAGGATTTTTCTTCCGGCAGTATTCATCCTGTTTTTAAATACCATCTCCGCGGCAGGCGCCGCGCCCTGGCAACAGCATGTAAAATATGATATGCGTATTGATTTTGACGTAACTACGCATCGCTATACCGGCCAGCAAAAGCTTACCTACACCAATCATTCGCCGGATACGCTCCGCCAGGTATTCTACCACCTCTATCTCAACGCCTTTCAGCCCGGCAGCCTGATGGATGTGAGGTCGCGGACCATCCGGGATCCGGACGCCCGCGTAAAAGACCGTATTTTCAAGCTTTCTCCCTCCGAAATCGGGTACCAGAAGATCAAAAGCCTGAAGCACAACGGGAAGACCGTCAGCCATCACGTGGAGGGGACCATCCTGGAAGTACGGCTCAGCGAGCCGCTCCTCCCGGGCAGCAAGCATGTCTTTGAAATGGAATTCGAAGCCCAGGTGCCTCTCCAGATCAGGCGTACCGGGCGCTTCAGCAGGGAAGGTATCCATTATTCGATGGCCCAATGGTACCCCAAGCTCTGCGAGTACGACGAAGACGGCTGGCACGCCAATCCTTACATCGGCAGGGAATTTCACGGTGTATGGGGAGACTTCGATGTGCGGATCAATATGGATGCCTCGTATGTCATCGCAGCGACCGGGTACCTGCAAAACCCCGACCAGATCGGGCATGGCTACAGCAGCAGGGATATAAAGCACAAGCCCGGGCAGAAAATCACCTGGCATTTCGCCGCTCCCAACGTCCACGACTTTGTGTGGGCCGCAGACCCCGGCTATACGCACGACATCGTACCTGTAGACGAGGACCTGAAGCTCCATTTTTTCTACAAAACCGATACGGTCCACCACTGGAAAGAGATGCAGCGGTATGCCGTCGAATGCTTCCGCATCATGAACAAACGCTTCGGCAGGTACCCGTATAAGCAATATTCCATCATACAGGGAGGAGACGGCGGCATGGAGTACCCGATGGCCACGCTCATCCTGGGC